>JBBABP010000001.1:0-54697 GCA_041657585.1 Candidatus Absconditabacterales bacterium
AGGTATATTCATTTTGTGGTTTTATACAAGTACATAAACTTTTACATGAACTTTGTAATAAAGTGTAGCTATTTGATATGGTTTTCTTACGATTGAATTTGTATCAATTATGATGCGAAAGACGATTTATTTATTAACCCAAAACACATCATGACAACAGATGAAACAACTACTGAAGAAGTGGTAGCTACAGACACTGAAGCAACTACTGAAGAAACAACTCCAGAAGCAACTGAAGAAGTGGCAGTATAATTATTTCTTCTATACAAAAAAGATTACTCTTTAGGGAGTAATTTTTGTTTTAAAAAAATCTTTAATCATATTTATGATATTCTAAATATTTCCATTATTTGTTGCACAGTTAAAATTTTAGTTATTCTTGTTGCAGAAGTTCATGTAAACATCAATCATCATCATTCTGCTCATTGTGTTTCTTTTGCTAATTCTTTTAATAAACACATTTGTGTTAAATTTGGATTTCAATCTCTATATCAACAATGAATAAGGCAATTTTCTATACAATTTCTAGTTTTTGCTTCTATGTTATCTATTTTAGTGAATATTTTGCTTTGTTTCAATGCTCTTGCTGGCAATCATGCACTAGACATATAAGTCATTATGTCATTTTCTGAGGCATTTATTATTGCGTCTTTAAATTCTTGATTAGCTCAATTTTTATCGCTAACTAAAAATCTAGTTCATATTTGTACTCAATTTGCTCATAATAAAAGCATTTCTAAAACGTCTTTTTTGTCTACTATTCATCATGCGGCAATCACTGGGATATTTAGTTTTTTTGATTTTAAGAATTCAACTACTTGTGGCACTGAGTTTTCTAATTTACTATCTTCATTGTCTACATTGTCTAAATTTTTTGCTCAAAGATGTCCTCATGCCGTTGAAGGATCTTCTAATATTATTGCGTCTGGTAATTTTTTATATTTTTCTTCTCGTTTTCTAATAAGTATTTTTACTCATTTGAGTGTTGATAATATTGGTATTAATACAACATTAGGATAATCTTTTGTTAATTCTGGAAGATTAAGAGGTAATCATGCACCAGACACTATTCAATTTATTCAAGCTTCACACGCTGTTTTTACCTGATTTGTATAATTATTTACAGCTACCATAATATTTATGAAAATCGCTCATTTTCATTCAGATATTTTTTTGGCTTTTTTGATTTCTTTTGTAATACACTCTAAGTTTGTTTGTCGAAAAAGTTTAGTATATTCTTGATCTTCATTTTTTATTAATTCTTTTCATAATTTTTTTGTTTTTTTTAGTGTCTCATTTATAAGTATTTTAAACTCTTTTGTGTTGTAAAAAAGTGAAGTTATAGTTCAGATTCATCAATTTTTTGCAACTAAACCAGCAAGTTCTCAATTAGATATTCACACTCACATTCATCATTGTATTATTGGTAGCTCTGAGTTGTATTTTCAAATTTTAAGATTTGGTAAAATTATTTGATTTATATCTTTATTGTATATTATATTAACTCATTCCATTACAAAGATTCAACATTAAAAAATAATAATTTTATTTTTTATATGGTCTAGAAAATGATTTTCCGCTATCTTTAGAATATCTATTGAAAGGTTTTGAATCTGAAGAATGATTTTTGTTAAATCCTCTATTTGAGCTTCTATCAAAACTTTTTGATTGTCATCATCTGCTTCATCATGTTTCATTTCTTGGTCTTGCTTTACTTGCTTTTCATTTTAAAGTTTTCAATATCAATTCAGATTGAGAATCTGGAACGGTAACAAAAGAAAAATCATCCAATACGCTAACTTCATCAATATCTTTAGATGCAATTTTTGTTTCTTTGACCAAATATTCAACTAAAGTTTGAGGATAAAATCACATTTTTCTTCATAATGCCAAAAATATTCTGGCTTTTCAATTATTTGAAACAGATATTTTTTCTATAAAATGATAGTTATCTTCATTGAATTCATTTGGATAAGTAATTTTTAATAATGCCGCCAAAACTTGTACTGCCTCTTTTTCTTGTAAAATTTCTTTTGCCATTTCCAAATATTTTTCATGTGTTCATTTTTCAATTATGTTTGATATATTTGTTTTTAGTTTTTGTCTTTTTGCTTCTATAACATTTTTGATTGCTGGAACTTCCATTTTTTTGATATCAGTATTTGTGGCTCTTTTTAAAAATACAATACTTTTGTACTCGCGAGGATTTATAAATGTAATTGCTATACCTGTTTTACCTGCTCTTCAAGTCCTTCATATTCTATGAATGTAACTTTCAGTATCTTGTGGGAAAGAAAAATTAATTACATGAGTAATATCATTTACATCTATTCCCCTTGCAGCGACATCTGTCGCTACTAAAATTTTTATTTTTTTTGATTTAAACAATTTCAATATTATTTCTCTTTGTTTTTGTTGTATATCTCAATGTAATGCTTGTACGCTATATCACTTTTCATGAAGTTTTGTAAATACATGATCAGCATCCATTTTTGTTTTACAAAAAACGATACCATAAAATTCTACTTCTTTGTCCATAATTCTACACAATGCTTCTAATTTATCTCTTTCCATAACTTCTATATAAAACTGATCAGTTTGTGTAGTAGTTAGCTGATCTTTTTTTATCGAAACAAAATCATATTCTCACATATATTTTTTTGCTACGTGAAGTATCTCTTTTGGCATAGTAGCAGAAAACATCAAAACTTTTTTGTTGTCATTTGTGCATTTAAAAATATATTCAATGTCTTCTATGAATCCCATATTTAGCATTTCGTCTGCTTCATCAATAATCAAATATTTAATATCAGTCAGATTTATATTCTTTTTTTTGAGATGATCGATAAGCCTTCAAGGAGTTCAAACTATAATATCAGCTCATCTTTTTAGTGCTCTGTTTTGAATGTCATAAGACTGTCCACCATATATTGTAACTATGGATAACTCATTTTTTGCTTGGAAAGATTGTATTTCTTCTGTAACTTGAATCGCTAGTTCTCTAGTTGGAGTAAGCACAAGGGCTTGAATATTACTTTGATGTTTCAACTCTTCTATTAAAGGAAGTCAAAATGCGGCAGTTTTTCAAGTTCAAGTTTCTGCTTGTCAAATTATGTTTTTTTTTCAAAGCAAAAGTAAAGGTATTACTTCTGACTGTATCGGTGTTGGGATTTTGAATCATTTTTTTTCTATAACTGTAAGCGTTTTGCTAGACAATCACAAATCATTAAATGTTTTTTCTGTAATATTAAATGTCATATTAAAAAATATTTACTAAAAAAATTATAAATTTGTTTATATATTCAGATATAATAAAGAATCTGAAGTTAATTACAAGTAATGACTGAAAAAAAATCTTGCAAGTTTTTTGCAAGATTGAATAAATGCTATTTTGTAATTTACTATTCTAATCTATAAATAAGGTGTTGAACTAGCACTTTTAGCATAGAAACAAATTTATTTGTAATTTCTATAAATCATTTTACTGCGATTATTTCAAATTTTTGGATTTCATCAAATAAATTTTCTATACTGATCAAAAATTTATGTGAATTGATTTCTAATATTACATCGTAAACGTTATCTTTGATGTTTGAAAATGTTGCTTTTACACTGTCGAAATAAACATTTCTTTGGCTAAGATTTGCGTCATTTAACAACATCAATTGATACATTTTTTTTTGTTTAAAATAAAAATAACTTTGGTTTTGGAATTATTATATTTATTTCACTTGAATACAATAGAAAAATCATTAGAATTTTTTTAGAAAAATCGACTTGATTTCTTGGTAAGAAACATTAGATTATTTTTTAATTTTTTATGCTTTAAGACTAATATATGGCAGATAAAGTTTTTGACATCGTTGTTAATAAGTTGATGAAACACAAATGAAAACTTATTAATATACAAAAAATAAAAGATATTCTAAAAACCATTAGTGATAAAGAGCTTTCTGGTCAAAAACTTTATAAAACAGTTTATTATCTAAAAAATAGATGACATATAGAAAATCTCAAAAAAAATATTTTTTTTGTAAAAAAGGATGATAAAAATTTTTCTAAACAACAGATAATAGATATGTTTTATCGACAAATTACAAAAAAACATTGTGATCAATTTTTAAAATCAAATTGTTATATATGATGACTTAAGGCATTAGAATTAAATTTATCTTCATTTAGTATACCAGAAGAACTTTTGCTTGTGAATCAATACAAACAGGCGACAGAAATTATTATGTTCGATAAACAAATTTTGTTTAAAACTTATTGAAAGCAAAAAGATGATGGGTTGTTTAAATTTTTTTATAAATTAACCAAAAAAATTAAAATAGATAAAATTACTTTCAATATCGCAAATTTAGAATTAGCCCTATTAGAAAGTTTATATAATCCATCTATGGTTTTGACATGATATACTAATGAATTAGTAAAAAAGATTCTTAGAAATTCTAAAAAAAATCTCGATCTATCTATTCGATCTCAAATTTTAAAAAAAAACAAACATCATACAAGTATCAATAGATTGTACAAAATAGCACAAACCATTGATCCAAGTCTATCTGAAAATATAAAAAATCTGATTAAAAAATATAGTTATTTTATATAATAAACTTATTCTAAAGTAGGATAATACAACATTAAAGCGTTATTTTTTTTGAAAATAAACAAACTCAAACAAAAAAGAAAATAATAAAAAAATACTGACTAATTGTAAGTGGTCATATAAATTCTAATTGACTGTCATATCTCAAATATTCAAATAAAAATCTGAAAAAACTGTAAAATATCAAAAATATTCAAGTAATCTGCCCTGCCCTATATTTTTTATTTATAATCCATTTTTTTATTATCAACATTGTTATTATAAGCAAAACGAATCATTCAAAAAAAGCTGAAAGAAAATTTGTGTTCACTCTCAATGCATTATCAATTTTGTCATAAACATGAAAAACATTTATTTTTTGTAAAAACATTACAATTTTTGGATAAAACATTGTGTAATTGAAAGGCACGACAACTCAATAAAGTTCTTGATTTAAATAATTTCAAATTCTACCAATCATAATCCCAAATGGAACTATCGCAAGTATCAAATCAAAAAGAAGTCAGAAGTCTGATTTGTTCAATTTATTTATTCTCTTGAACAAAAAAATAGAAGCAACTACGCCGATCATTCATCAAATAAAAGACATTCATCATTTTCGAATTTGAAATATCTCTATTGGATTAGCAAAATAATAAGAAAAATTATAAATTAATACATGCCCTAATCTTCATCAAATCAAGATTCACAAAATTATATATAACAATATATCTTCCAAATTATTGTCCAATACTCTTTGTAAATTTGGATTTTTTTTTAAAAATATTTTTTTATTTGCCACAAATCTAAGAAAAACATATCAAACAACAAAAGCTATTACATAAAAAACTCAATATCGATAAATATTTATACTTCAAATAGAGAAAGCAATCATTATTTAAATTAAAAAATTAAAAGATTAAAAGATTATTCTTTACTAGTCATTGCGAACCACGCAATTGCGTTGGTGAAGCAATCTTAAATGTTTATAAACAAGATTGCTTTGTAGCAAAAGAAGCTCCCCACCAAATAAAAGGCGGGAAGGCTCGCAATGACAATTACCAATTACATATTACTTTAGGTTTTTGAAGTCTCATGAATTTCAATAAAATTCCTGGAATAAATCTTGAAGATATAATTCTGAATCATAGTTTGATTTTGATTTAATGTCTTGCATTTCTTTAATTCGTTTATTATTTTTTTCTTCTGATTGATCAAGCAAATCTTGTTCTTTCTGATCATAAATATTTTTGTAATTTATATTATTAGATCTTCAAGATTGTTGAACATTATCAGATTGATCTTCTTTTTTCTTATTAATATTTTGATCTAGAGACTTAAAAAGTTGTTTCAATGAATTATCAATTTTTTCATTAATTTGTGAATCGTTTTTTGTTTGTTCGCACATTAATTTTATCAAATCATAATCTTTGTTTTTCAGCGCAGATAAACTATTTTGATGATTATAGCCAAATTCTTGAATTCACTGTTTTCAATCTTGTAATGAAATCAAAATATTATCAAATGGATCACTTAGACATAATGAAGGATCGTAAAGTTTATAAGATAAATCAGTTTTATATTTATTTTCATAATCATTTATATTTTTTTGTAAGATTTTTAGCTGAACCTTTGAAGTATCTGTTATTTTGTTTAATTTATCAAAACAATTTTCATCAAAATTCTGATTTATAAATTTTTTATTTTTTGCTAAATATTCAGATTCTTGTTTTACGGTTTCATTTATATCATCTATATTTTTAGAAAAAGATCTTAGACTATCAATAATATTTCATCATTGTCCATAACAATTTTTAACTCAAACCAAAACTCATATTTCTTGTGCCAATAATTGATTATCTTTTATTTTTTGTTCCAGTGATTTATCTAAGTTTATTTTTTGTGCTATATCAAAATCATTAATTGCTTGTTTTACGATATCTTCAGAACCAACAAGAGAATTAACATCATTTTTTAATGCATCATTATAAGCAAGTAGTAGTCTAATAGTTCAACGATTATAATATCCTATTGCTGTTTCTCATTCATTTAGCTTCAATGCTTGTATGTAATTTCAACTATTAATAAATGATTCTGATTTCAATATTTTAATTTTTGGTTTTAATGATTTTGGGAATTGATCTTCATTTATTTTAAATAAGCTATCTTGATTATTTGAAATAGACAAAACATAATTATATTTTTTTCGTTTATCAAAATTACTAATTACAATGCCAAACAATAAACAAAAGGCAAACAAAAAGAAAATTGTAATTATTTTTATTTTTTTAATCTCGTTTAAATAATTCTGTATTTTTTCTGACATTAATTAATGTGAAATTTGAAAGCAACATTTATTTTTATCTAAATTACTTTTTTTTTCAATTAAAAAATTATTCTAATCTCCAATCAATTTCTACATCTCACCTATTTTTCAAAGTTTCATTAATTTTAGAAAAATGTTTACAGCCCCAAAATCATCTATAAGCAGAAAATGGTGATGGGTGTGCCGCTTTTAAAATAGTATGTCTACTTCCGTCTATTAAAATTTCTTTACTTTGGGCATAACTACCTCGAAGCACAAAAATAAGTCATTCTTTTTTGTCAGATAAATTTTTGATAACGGCATCTGTAAATATTTGTCGTCAAATATCTTTGTGAGAATTGGGCTCGTCTTTTCTAACTGTTAAACTTGCGTTCAAAAGAAAAACTCATTGTTTGGCTCGTTCACTTAGATTTCATGTTTTTGGAATTTCTATTCACAAATCAGATTTTATTTCTTTAAAAATATTTTTTAGTGATGGTGGCTGTTTGATTCCATCTTGAACAGAAAAACAAAGTCAGTGAGCCTCCCCTGTTCAATGATATGGATCTTGTCAAAGTATAACTACTCTTACTTTTTCAAAAGGAGTTAAATTAAATGCATTAAAAATATCTGATCATTTTGGAAAAATTATTTTTCATTCAGATTTTTCTTTTTGCAAAAAAGTTTTGATATCTTCAAAATATTGTTTAGCAAATTCCTCTTTTAATATCTCTTTTCGAGAAGTTGAGATTTGGATATTATTTATATCAATCGACATCAAACAGTAATTAAAAAAATTTAAATCTGATATATTAGATATATTTTATAATAACTTTTCATATTTATTCAAATGAAAAAAAATAGATATTTTTTATATTGAATTAAAAAGTAAATTCATTACAAAGACTCAGTCCAAATGAATTATAGCCCTGCTTTAACGTGGGGAGGAAAGTCCTGACACTATAAAAAGGTTAACATCTAACGGATGTTGGATATCAAAAAGATCAAATGAAAGTGCCACAGAAACGTAAACTAAGCTGATTTATCAGCCCAAAGATGCAACGTGAAGGTAGCCGATTTATCTGCTTACTTCTACTCAGTCTGACTGATTGTCTTTCGAGTGGCAAACCATAACCAGTGCAAGCTTAACACTGCTAAAACAGTGTAAAGTGCAAAATAACGGCTAAAAGCTGTTTTAGACATATTATAATTTAAATACAGAATCAGGCTTATAGTTTGGATAAAAAATTTATTTAGGGCATTAGCTCAGAGGTAGAGCGGGAGCCTCCAAAACTCCGCGTCGAGGGTTCGAGTCCTTCATGCCCTGATTTGAAATCATTTATACTTAGATTATTTTGAATATAATTACAAATATTTTTTAAAAAACAAAATAAGCTAACTTTTTGTTATCAAACGTGTTTCCTATATTGATAATATAGAAAAACGAATTAATAATATTATTTTATCAAGTATTTATAAAATAAGTAAATATAGTTTTTGATAAATTCGAAAAACGACTTAGGAAATAAGTTATATTGTCAGATTTTTTTGATTAATTTATTTTTCTGATTATAATTTAGTCAACGCAGCCACTTAACGTAGGGCTTCACTACCTTATAAATTAGGTAACTGTGTTAGAGGTATTTCCTCTTTAAACACTATCTAGATCTTATACCCAATAAGATCAGATAGAAACCAAAGGAGTGTCAGATTACTTATAAAATCTATAATCAATATATAATTTATTATATATTTAAATCGGTTTTATGAAACCGAATCTGGCACTCTTTTATTTTAAGGCACTCAATGGTTTACCATTAGTGTTTTTTTTATTCTTGGAAATTTAATTTAAGTTCATTTTTTGAAAAAGAAATAAATTTATCTTTTTTTTCTTTTAATTTATAATATTCTTGTTCTAAATTATTTATATGTAGTAAAATTGAATTTAATGCTTTTTTAATTTGCTTTTTATCTATAGGCATTTCATTTATATTTATTAAAACTATTTCAGTTTGTTCTATGTAATTTAAAAAATCTATAGGTTTGTTAATTTTATTTTTTAACATATTTAATAATTTTTCAGTATTTTTTTCTCATCAATATTTAACTACATTTTTGTTATAATCTCTATGTTTTATATGAAAATCTTTGTATAATTCTGTTTTTAATTTTTTTATTTTACTTAGACAATTGTAATATTCTTTCATTGAAAATGATAAACTTTCTATTCATAAAATATTTAATAATTTATTTGGATTCAGATTTCAATTATTTTTTAAATTTTCTATATGTTTTCAAACCATTTCCATAAATTTACTGAAAGTATTTATTTGTCACTTTTGTGTCCCATATCCTCATCAAGTTAATAATCGATCACAAAGTTCTTTTTCATGTAAATCACTAATTTCATTAAGATATTTTTTTCTTAAATTTCATAATCGATAAGCGATTTTTTTGATAGTGTGATTATCTTCTTCTCAAAGTTCAAATTGTTCAACGACTCCAATCATTTTTCAATTTGGATTTAAGTAAGAATAAGCATTTATTCTTCTCCAATTGCTTTTTTCACATTTTATTCAAAAATCTTCTACAAATTTAGTATTTTCTCATATATTTCTAAAACTTCTATATATTTCAGCTCTTTCAACATCAGTTTCTGATGATGCAAGTGCATTTGACATCAAAGCAATGAATTTTGCTTTATTAAAGTGAATATCTTCCATTATTATTCCCAATATTTTTGAAAAATCATATCATGTTTTTTTTATAAATTCTTTTACTTTTAAATAATTTTTATCATTAGGATTTTTTGAGATTTCATTTAATCTAAAAAATGCTTCATATCTAGAATGTCCAGCTAAGATATATAATTTTTTATTTTCATGATTTGTTCGTAAAATTATACGATCAAAAATTCTTATATCAAAATTTCAATTTAATACTGAATCTATTATATTTTTCACACTATATTCACTGTATGGTTTTTTTCTATTTTGAAAATTTTTTAGATCAAGATTAATATCTTTTAGTGGAATTTTATATGGAGCCAAAGACAAATCTTTTTCATATAAATTTTCAAAAAGACTAAGTTTAGTATTATTATTTTGTTCTGTTTCTTTAATAAGAACTTCATTGAATCTTTCCATTGTAATTATTATATTTAAATTAAATTTATATATATTATAAATAATATATATTTAAAGTCAAATTTTTATGTAAAATATAAATTTTTGTGTGTTTAAATTAAATAAGATAATCTTTTCATTACTCTATCTTTTCACATTACTTTCATTACAGAAAATAAATCAGGCGTTTTACTAGTACAACACAATTGTATTCTTATTAACATTGCCAAATCTCAAACTTTTCCGATATATCATCACTCTTTAAATTCAGCATTATTTGATGCAAATCAATGTTTTTTTCAGATTTGTTTTAATTGCTCAAATCGATTTTCTAATGACATATTTAAATCCAAAACTTGGATATATTCAGATATAAAATTTTTTATTATTTCTGAGTTTAAGCTGTCAGCAAAATTTGGTTTATTTAAAATTAATTTTTCCCGTTCCTTGTCATAAAAAAATCTAAGCTGACCATCTATATCTTGATAAGTTACAAATCTTTTTGGATCTTTTTCTGTATGTCTTTCTATATTTAAAGCTTGTTTTGTATAATCAATATTGTCTTCCATTAATTCTGCCAAATTAAGTTTATATTTTTTTGCCCAAATTAAACTTTCTACAAAAAGCTGATCGGTAGAAATTTTTGAAAGGTAATTATTATTTATGCTTTGTAATTTTACAATATCAAACAATGCTCATGATTTATTCATATCCTCAAGTTTCATTTCAAAATTTATATAATTTTTGTCAGAGTTATTTTTTTGTCGTTCTTCAAATTTTGGATCTATCAAATTCAGAAGATATTGTATTATTCACTGGATAGAATATCAATTTTCGAAAAAGAACTCTATATTTGCTTCAGGATCTTTTCTTTTTGACAATTTTCTCTTGTTCCCTTCATCTAATTTTAGTAAAGGCGCAATATGAGAATAAAGGGGCGGAATAATTTCAAATGCATTAAATAATTGTAAATGCAAAGGAACTGATGTCAGTCGTTCCTCTCATCTTATGACATGAGAAACCCTCATTAAATGATCATCTGCAATGTGAGCCAAATGATAAGTTGGTAATCAATCTGACTTTATCAAAACAATATCATTGTAATTATCAATCATATTTATTTTTCATTTTATAATGTCATCAAAGATAATTCTTTTGTTTAAATCTCAATGAGAACGAAATCTAATAACGAAGTTTTTATCTTTATTTATTTGAGTTAAAATTTCTTCTGGAGTTTTTTTTCTTCGAATAGAATAATTGCCATAAATTCATGGAGTGACTTTTATTTTTGTTTGTTGCTCTCTAATCTGATTGAGTTCATTTTCACTCATCCAACAAGGATAAGCTAATCATTTTTCAATTAAAGTTTTTACAAAAATCTGATAAATATATTTTCTTTTAGATTGAATATATGGTCAATAGTTGCCAATGTCGACATTGTTTTCACCAATAGGTCATTCATCAATATCTATTCAAAAATATTTTAAATTATCTATTATCAAATTTATACCATTTTCAATTTCTCTTTTTTGATCTGTATCTTCTATTCTTACAATAAAAATTCACTTATTTTGTTTTACAAATTTCCAAGAAACAAAAGCTGAATATAATCCTCAAATATGCAAAAATCATGTTGGACTTGGAGCAAAACGCGAACAAAGTAAATTTTTTCTTGGTGGATATTTTTTTTTCAAATCTTCGATACTTTCTTTAGCATCTGGAAATATAATATCGGCAATGTCTTTTCGTGTGGCCATTATAATTAAAGTTACAAAGGCTAAAAGGGCTACAAAGGTTTCAAAGCTAAAATAATTAAAGTTACAAAGGTTTCAAAGCCACAAAGGCTTCAAAGGCGGAATGTTTATACAAAATAATGATATAAGACTCAACTTCAAGAAAAGTTTTAAATTATTAAATTTTTAATTATTCATTTTTCATTATTTTTACCTGCCGTAGGCATGGCATTTTTAATTTTTATCTAGAGAGTATTATAATTTTTCTGCCCAAATTTTGTTTTTCTCTTTTGTAAATTTCTGGTATAGAATAAAATTTAATTTTTAGTTTTTCTGCTAAATTCTGAATATCTGATTCCAAAGAATTGTCTTTTCATATGTAATATGGAATCGTAAAAACTAATGATTTTATTTCTTTTATTTCATTCAGATTTTCAATGAAATTTTTGTAAACATTCCAAACTTTATCTTGAAATTTATCTATTTGGCTATAACTTGTGTCTTGTCTAACTATTGGTCAAAGCCATCACTCGCTTACAATTAAAACTTGATGATTTTTTAAAGAATTCAAAATGTCAGAATTTATTTTTTTTGTGATATCTTGTTGAAATATTTTAAACTCTTTTTGCTTGTTATAAAATTTAGTTATCTTTCGTCGTTTATAATTTTTTTCAACGTGGTTGATATCAATATCTGAAGCCAAAAAATCGTATCACAAAAAATTTGATATAAATCATGTTGTTCCTGAACCAGCAAATGGATCGTAAATTAAAATTGGTTTATTTTTGTCTAAATTTGTCAATCAAATATTTATTAATATGTGTGTTAATTTAGCTGGCATCATGCCAACTTTCATATCACGAAAAGGTTTAGAAAAATCCACTTTTTCATAAAGATTAATATTTTGATATCAATTAACTATTCAATAATCTGATCATAATTTTATAATTTCTTTTCATTTTTCTTTTACTTCTTTGTCAGTGTGAAATAAATCTACTACTTTGAATCTTTTGAGTCAGAATTGTTTTTTGCATAATTTGCCGAAACTTTCATCGGCCACTCAAATAATTTTTACGTTTTGTAATTCTGCCGTTAATTCATTTTTGTTTATTACTCTGCCCCATTTGATAATTCATCAAAGATTGGATAATTTATTTTTATCAACATCATCAAAAGTTATTATAAAATCTGAGACTTCTTTATAATTTTTAGGGTTAATTGACTTTAATTCTTCCAAACTTATTTGATTATTTTTACCTAAGATTGCAAAAAACATAAATATTTGATAATATTTTAAAACATACATTTTATGTATGTAATGAAAATTTATAAAAAAACAAAAGAAAATAAAATTATGTAATAAAAAAACCTGATTTAATTTCAGATTTTTTTATTGTGTTGATAATTAAGTAATGCCAAACAAACACTTTTTAAGCAGTTTGTAACATTCTTTTTAATTTAATATCTGCGTTTACTTTTTCTAGCTTATCTAATTCTTTATCTATTGCTTCCAAGCTTCATTCAGCTTTTAATTTTTTGATGCGATTTTCTAACATTTCTTTTATTTGGATCAACATATCTTCAGATTCTACTGGTTGCATAGTTGCAACTGACGTAACTATACGAACTATTTTACCATCAACAAATAACATTCATTTTCAAACGCTTATGGCAATTGATTCGTTTTTGGAACTAAATTCATAAGGAAACGTTGATAGCAAAAATTTTATTATTCATGGTTTGATTGGCGATACCAAAGGTATTTGATTTTTGGTAATTAATATATCTCCACTTTCAGTAGGCACTGTGATTTCCTGTATTTCTCATTGATATACGACCTTTGTTGGTGTTGAGATTTTTAATTTCATTTGTGTTTTTTATTTATAAATTATATTATTATTCTAATTATATAGTGTAGACGATTTTTTTTCAAATATTATGTATCGATAAAAACATTTAAGGTTGACTAATTTTTAAAATATAACAAAACTATTTGTTCTTGTCTTTATTTAATGATCTTCTTTGAAATGCAGGTATTTCTAAATCTTCTTGTTCATCAATATTTATTGTTTTTGCTTCTTTTTCTTTCAATGGATCTTTTGTTATTCCTCTAGTGATGAAGCTTTCGGCTTCTTTTTTTGCATAAATTGGTCTTCATAATATATCTCTTTGTGGTTTCTTTAAAATATCTTCTTTGCTTTGTTCTTGAAATCATGTTGCGATTATTGTAACTTTTATTTCATCTTCCATTTGAGGATCTAAAGTCATTCACCAAAAGAAATTAACATCAGGGTCTATGATCTCTTCAACAACTGCTGCAGCTTCTTTTACTTCAATAGGAGTTAAATCATATCATCACGTAACTGCGAATATAATGCTTCTTGCTCAATCTAAATTTTCTTCTAGTAAAGGATTTTCTATAGCTTTCTTAGCTGCCTCTACTGCCCTCTTTTCTCATGCTCAATAACCGATTCCAAGTAAAGCATTACCAGAATTTGTCATCACTGCTTTAACATCAGCAAAATCAATATTTATATCTCCTGGTTTGATAATTAAATCAGCTATTCATTGAACTCATAAAAACAAAATTCTGTCTATCATAGTAAATGCTTGTTTAAATGGAGTTTTTTTGTCTATAACTGTAAATATTTTATCGTTTGGAATAACTATTAAAGTGTCGACAGCATCTCTTAATTTTTTGATTCATTCTTCTGCATTTACTCATCTTTTTGGTCATTCAAAACTGAATGGCTTTGTCACAATTCAAACTGTCAAAATTCACATTCATTTTGCAATACTTGCTATGACAGGAGCTGCTCAAGTTCAAGTTCCTCATCACATTCAACACGTAATAAATACCATATCTGTATCTTGCAATGCTGCTTTAATTTCTTGTTCACTTTCTTCAGCTGCCTTTCTTCCTATTTCAGGATTAGCTCAAGCTCACAATCATTTAGTCAGATTCAATCAAATATTTATTTTATTATCACACAAAGTTACAGCTAAATCTTGAGCATCTGTGTTAATAGCAATAAATCAAACTCAATCTAATCATTCATTAATCATTCTATTGATTGCCTTATTTCAACATCATCATATTCCTAAAACTTTAATTTTTGCGCCTGGTATAAATTCTGGATTAATTTCATGAATAACCATGTTAATAAGAGATTAAGTAGTAAAAAATTTTAATATATTTTAAAATAGATCTTTGAAGAATTTTCATATATTTCACAATACATTTGGAATTTTAATTCATATTCATCTTCTTGATTCAGAATATTTATTTGTTCGTAAATAAACTCATAATACATTCATAAATTGAATATTTGATGATATATCTCATAAGTTTAATAAGTTATCTTTACCATAAAATGTCGCTATCTTAAATATATCTTTAGATAAAATGTCTAAATTTGGAATTCTAGCTCATCATCATATAAGCACTACTCATCATGGTAATTTACCATCTCTTCATAAATTTTTTAGATGATTATTTATTTTTAAAAAAATTTCTTCATATCTAGCATTTATAATATCTGAAAGGAAAAGCATATCTATTGGGCTATCTTCTTGAATTTTATCTTTTCTTACGACAGCAGATCAATGGGTTTTTTTGATATTTTCTGCTTCTTTGATATCTACTTGCATACCTATTGATATATCTTTAGTTACATCTTCTCATCCAACTGGTATAATTCAGTAATCTAATGCATATCATTCTTCATATATAACATAACTAGTTTGATTTTTACCTATATCTATAAGTATAGTTCATAAATCTTTATGATCATAATCTAAACATATTTCACTAGATGCTATAATATTTGGAACTATGTCTACAACATTTAGTCATAGTTTTTCAAAAGCTTCCAATATTCAGTTGTATATATTTTTTGGTATCATAAAAACATCAGCCACTAATTCTAATTTTTTTCATTTAATTCATATTGGATCTTTTTCTTTTTTTTCTTCATCTATTATCCGATGAACTGGTATTATTTTGATTGTTTCATAATTATTTTTTGTAGATATGTCAGAAACTACTCTTGAAAGATGATCAACGTCTTCTGCTGTTATTTCATCTCACATTATTCTTTTTTGTTCTACTACTCTATTTATAATTGCTTCTGGATGTGATATACTAACAAAAACTTCATCTATAAAATCTCATCATATTTTTTGTACAAATCATTCAATTATTTTATTTATTGTTTGAGTAAATCATTCAAAATCTAAAATTTTTCATTTACGCATTCATTGAGTCGGTTCGATTTGTTTTACTAATATAATGTCTTTTCAATCTTCGTTTGCAAAAACAACTCATTTGATGCAGTCATTTCCAATATCAAAAACAGTTTTAATATCCCTCATATTTTTATAGGAATAAATAATAAAAATTATTATAAATTGTTCAGAATCAGATTTATTAAATATAATAAAAAAAACAAACTCATTTTGCGTGATTATGATATAGAAAGGTTATCAAGATATTTTTTATTTATAAGTGAGCCGATATAGTTTGGTTATCTATAATAAAAAGAAATGCACGATTGTCATTTCTTTAATGCTAAAATATTTTTTTATCCGCCTTTTTTTCATTATTTGAAATTTTTTTTGTATATCTTATATAACAATGAAATTTTTTCTCTTTTGTCCAAATAAAATTTTAACATATTATCATTAATTATTATTCATCTTCATTTTGCCTTTAGTTTATTTTTTTTATAAATATTTATTGGTAACCAAAATATTTTTATAATAAATTCCACTGCCCTACCAAAAATTCATCAAAACATAAATTCCAATAATATTTTTAATTTTGTTTTTCATTCAGATTTAAAACTTCAAATATTTATAATATGTTTTCATGGAAAATTAGGAATGAATGAATTTATCCATTTGTTATATTTATATATATTATTTTCTTTTTCTTGGTAAATAGGCACTAAGTGCGCCAATCGATAAGGTAAGTAAATGTCGGTTTTTGATAATAAAATATTGTATAAATTTTGATAATCAGATGAAACATAAAAACTTAGGCAAAATTTTTTCCTAACACCAAAAACTCCTCTTTTAATAAAAAACAAACTGAAAAACAAAAAGCTGAATAATCTTGCACGTCGCATAGATCATTTTTTTGTGACTATAAATATATCTATATCAGAATTTTCTTTCAAGGAGTTAAAAGTTATAGAATTACATAGATATATGCTTGAAATAAAAGGTATAGATTTGTAAAGCCGATGATATTTATTGATAAAATTAATATATTCATCTAAATAATAATTTTTTTTTGACCATGAAAATTTATTTTTGATATTATTTATATTCTGTCAAATTACATTGGATTCATTCAGATTAAATAAATTTAAATTAGTTAAATTTTTTTCAAAAAGCAAAAAATCTGAATTTAATGGAACAGGATAATTCATTATTTTGTAGAAAATTAGATATTTATTATTTTCTAAAGTGTTATGTATTTCTTTGACGTTGTTCATTAAGTTTTAGAATTAGGAAATGGAAATTAGAAACGAGCGAAGCGAGACCTGCTTTAGCAGGGTTGGAATTTGTATTTTTATTTGTCCCATTGATTGCAATCATTTCAAGAATTGTACAAACATAATTTTTTTTGAATATTTGGGATTCTTTTGTCAATTTCATATTTTCATATATCTTTACAATTATTTAATGAACTTAAATCACATTGTTGAAATATAATTTCTCATGTTATTTTTGATATATTTGAATATATAATAAAATTCTGATTAATTAGTATCTGTAATCAAGTTTCTCAAGTTAAAATAACATTATAAGTTTTTTGTTTGCAATTATATTCAATTCAAGCATTTCACGTTAAATCAAAATTTTGATAAACATATCAAGTCTGATTGATTTTGTAGCCTAACAAAACATTATTGCCAGTCAAACTAAAATTTATATAATATGATGTAGGAATAATCGATGTTCATCAAGAATTTATTGGATTATTATTTAAAGCTAAATTTAAAAAATCATTAACCTTGGAATAAATCTGATTTATACAATATTTTGAATTGTCGTTATCGTTTTTATTAAACTTGAAAAAATTTTGTGACATCAAAATTAATACAGAAACTATAATCATCACGATTATTATTTCTATAAGAGTGAATCAGCGTATTTTCAAAATTAAAATAAAATTAAATTAAAGGAATTAGGAACTAGGAATTGGTAATTGGTAATTATAAAAAAATTTTTGTTCTTAAAATTCTGCATTATTCATTTTTAATTATTCATTTTTAATTATTTATCAACGGTCTAATAACATATTTGTAATTTTTATCTTCCTTGTCTGTCAGAATTAAAGGTTTTTGATTGTCCACGACGTTGAACATAAATTCTTCTCATTTGATAATTTTGATAAAGTCTGTAATATATCTTCCATTTATTCCGAAGCTTACAGGATCTCACTCGATTATTGCTGGGATGCTTGTGTTACCAGCTCATTTGTCAGTCTTACCAGAAGAAATAATTATATTATCTTTGTCTGTTTCGATTTGGATGAAATTGTTGATATCCCTTGTTAAAATTCAGATTTTTCTAATTGCTTTTTCACAAAGATTTTTATCAACTAAAATTGTTGTATTAAATTTTGAAGGTAAAATTTCTTCTCTTTCATATTCAGGAAAATTTCATTGAATCAAAAGTGAAGTGACGAGAATTTTCACGTCTTTAACATTAATTTGGAATGCAACTAAATTTTCAGAGTATTGAAGTTGAATGGTTTCTGATTCTTTGCTTATTGCATATTCAGCTATTTTTTGAATATCTGCCATTGTTAATTTTGGAACAATTAATGAAAATTCCAAATCGTTTGATGAAAAACTTGATTTATATTCAGCTAGTCTAAAAGAGTCAGTTCAAACGAAAATTAATTTGTTGTTTGATTTATCTTTTTTTGATTTTAACAAAACTCAAGTCAAAACTGGACTAAAATTTTTCTCCGTAACGGTATACTCTACTTTATTGATTCAATCAGAAAATAATTGAGAATCGAAACTTATCAAATTATCTTTTGGAACTTCTGGTAATGCAACATATTCGCTTGCGGAAATTCAATTAACATCAAATGTATCTTTTGAAGATTTGATAGTCAGAATTTGAGTTTTTTGATCCACACTAATTTCTATATTTTTGTCTTCGATGGTCTTGATAAGATCAGAAAACATTCTTGCATTTACTGTGATTGATCATTCAACTTTGATTTCACATGGCATTTCTACCTCAATATATTTTTCCATATCTGTTGCTCTAATCAGCAAAGAATCTATAGATGCTTTGAAACAAAGATTTTGTAAAATTGGCAATGTCGCGTTTTTTGCTACAAATCTTGTGACAATATCCATAATTTCGATAAGTTTGTTTGTCTCGATAATAATTTTCATGGAAGGGGAAGTTAAAAAATAAATTTTTTGGAACTTGGAATTAGGAAGTGGGAATTAGAACGTTAGAACGTTGGAACGTTAGAAAAAAAAACTTTATACGCTCCTGCCTACCGGCAGACAGGTTTTAAACTTTGAAACCTTTGATGCTTTTGTAACTTTGTAGCTTTTTAATTTATTTTCAAAAGTTACGTAAATTTGCCATATTATCAAATCGTTTCAATGCTTCTTCGTAATCTACAACTTCAAATTCAGGACATTTTTTTGCTGTAAAATATAATTCTGCATAACCAATTCGCCAAGACATAAATCATGAAGTTCTTTGTGCCTGATCTCATTTTGTTCTTATTACAAGTTCTATTGGTGGGATATTTCACAAATCCAAAGCATTGCTAAAATCTTCTTCATTTATATTTGCCAAGTCATATCAATTCTGATTAAGTTTTTTTATTCCTCTAATAATTTCATCTCTACCACCATAATTAATACCAAAAATGAAATATCTATCTGACTCACATTTTGTTCTTTGTTCTTTTGCAATGAGATATTGTTTAAAATCATCAGTTATGCCACCTAAGTCACCTATTACTTTAAAATTAACTTTGTTCGCTATCAAAAAATCGTCCAAATCTTCTTCTACTAGTTTGTACATATTCATAAGAAAATCAAACTCTTCTTTTGGCCTTTTTTTTGCATTTTCTGTGCTAAGCCCTCGAAGTGTAAATGATTTTACATCAGTTTTTGTAAAGGTGTGGATAATCAGATTTAAGGCTTTCTCGTATGATGTCATATAAGCTTCTGCCACTGTTTTGTTATTAGCTTTTGCCCAAGTTCTATTTCCATCAGGGATTATTGCTACATGTTTTGGATAGTTCATGCTCAAAATTAAAAATTAATAATGAAAAATTAAGATTTTTGTCTTAATGTGTAAATTGATAATTATTTGATTATTTTATTCAAGGCGAGATTTGGAATTTGGAATGAGCGAAGCGAACCCCTCCGAAGTGGCTGGCAGGCCTGCTTTAGCAGGGTTGTAGACTTTATAAAAAGATTATCACTCGGAAATCGTAACTATTCACTAGTTACTTTCAATTCTTCCCTAAGTTCCATTACAATTCTTGAAAAAATTCTTGCTGGGATTGTCCAGCTATCTGGATAAAGTTTTCAATTTTTATCTACAAGTAAATGAACAATTTTTCTATTTTCTGTAGCCAATAATCATTGAAGAATGTCAGGATTCTGCTGGAGTTTTGCTTTTATTGCACGTTTGATTAAATCGTGATGTTGTTGTGATCAAACTAAAATTTCTTGTCAGTTATAAAAAATTATTTTGTTAAATTTTGCTTCATTTCATGAACTTTTAGCTTCAATACCAGAAAGTGATCTTATTGTTTCACGTCTTGGATCGTTTGGTGGATATTTTATAGACATCCGAAATGCCTCTACTGAAGCATACTCTACTCCGTCTAAAGTAAATGCACTTGGATAGAGATTACTTAATTTTTTTTCTGTCTCATCTCAATTTTTTAGTCATATATTTATAATTCACTGTTCTTGTAATTTTTGATTGAGCTGGGAAATGGAATTTATTTTAAATGTTTCTATGATCTCTTTTTCATATTGCTCTCTTCAAAATTGTCTATTGTATGTTCTTATTTTGTTTGCAAGTTCTTTAACTTTGGTTGGATCCAAATTTCGATAATCATGACTTATACTTGTGGCAACAATTGATATGTCTGTATCGGATACGTAATCATTTATGTTTTCTGATGAAATTCAACTTGCTAATCAAAAAGGATGTTGTCATGCAAGTGATTTTATTTTTTTTACTTTATTTACATCTGCACTATATCCTGTTCAAGATCAACTTGTTGTAATTACATCAAGATATTTTTTTGCTTGTTCAATGGCAAAATTATATTCTGATTCTTTAAGTTTTTTTTGATATTTAAAATCCAATCATCCAAAATAAAGTCATTTCCATCAGATTTTTTCTTGTATATTTTTGATATCATCTGCATATTTTTTTTCATTATCATTTATTTGATCCACGCCATATATTTTTGCATTATCGGCTCGTATTCAATCAACTTGGACTCATGCTAAACTTGCAAATAATTCTTTTGGTTGCATTTGTAGTATATTTAAAATGACTTTGTGATAAGGATATGCTTGTTTTATAGAATTGGCAGCAGTAATTCATTGAACTGGAGTTAATTTGTGTGTGACGATGGCTATTCAATCAGCTCAATTTTCAAAAGATATTTCAGCTCATTCTAAAGCATGAAGTATGGATTGAGAATGTAAAGAAACAACAAAATTATGTGGATTTGGAAATTGTTGTTTAAATTTTTTTAGTGATTTTTGTGTAAAATCTTCCATTTTAATTAAAATAAAAAAGAGATAAAAATTTTCACTCTTTTTGTTTATTTTTTTTATATGTTTGATTATATAACTATTTATAATGAAAAATCAATTTAAATAATTTCTCAATATAATTTAAATGCGATGCCATTTGTAATTTTAACTTTCACGAAATCTCAGACTTTTATTTTTTTATTATTAGTAATAATGACTTGTTTTGCATTGTCAGTGTATCAGAGAAGAATTCCAGAGAATTTATCCTGAGAATTACTGAGAATAGAAAGTTCATTTATCAAAACGGCCCTGATATTTCAGATTTCTTTTTGGTTATTTTCTAATGAAATTTTATTCAATAAATTATTTAATCTGGTCCATCTTTCGTGTTTAATTTTATACGGTATATTATTTTCATATTTTCTTTCGGCTAATGTTCATTGTCTTGGAGAATATATTCAAATATAAATCATATCAAATTTCCCATATTCAACTAAATTTAAGGTTTGTTGAAAATCTTCTTCGCTTTCTCCAGCGAATCAAACTATAATATCTGTTGTTATGCTAATATTTCTTTTCAGTGATCTAATTTTATTTATAAATTCTTTGGCTTGTTTGAATGAATATCATCTGAACATTTTTTTTAAAACTTCATCTGATCAAGATTGTAATGGTATATGAATATGGGGACATAATTTTTTTTCTTTTTCATGAAGGCGTAATAATTCATCTGAATAATAAGTTGGATATGGCGAAGTATATCTTAACCGTTGAAGTCATTTTAATTTTAAAATTTTTTTACAAATCTGAACAAAATCTGGATGTTTATTTACAATTTGTCAGAGTAAAACGATTTCTTTACATCAGCTTTTTAAATGTTTTTTTGCTTCATCTATAATTTGTTCAACTGGGAAATGTTTTTCTAATCATCTTGCATAAGGAACAATACAATAAGAACAAAACTGATTACAGCCGGTGGAAATTGGAATGTATGCGGTTTTGTTATGTTTATTCATAGATGTATTGAATCATTCAGGAATAATTTTTTCGTACTCGTTTATCAATTCTTTGTCGTATTTTATTTTGTATCAAAGTTTTTTAAGTATTAAAGGTAAAAATCATGTGTCGTCAATTCTGTAAAATAATTCGATGTTTTTTCGTTTTTTTCTTAAATTATGAAAAATTGGATTAAAGGCGTTATTAATTCAAACAACAGTAATGTCTGACGTGTGACGAATATCTAGTTTATTTATTTCGTTAGTGGTTAATCATAAAATTTTAGGATTTTTAGATTTTATTGCTCACAAAAAATTTCAAGTTTGAAATTTATCATTAAGCTTTTTGCTTCATACTTTAAGCTTTCCGCTTCTAATATTATGTTGTATCATACAGCCAGTGATTCGGATTTTCTGATTTTTATTTATTTCTTTTAGTTTGCCAGTAATTTTATCTTCGGATTTTTGTCTTACGGAACAAGTATCAAAAATAACTATGTCAGCTTCTTTGATATTTGGAGTATAAAAAAATCAGCAATTAGTCAAAACTGCTTTGATCCTAGCGCTATCAGCATAATTCATCTGACAACCAAAAATAAGTATGTGAAATTTCAAAATTAAAAAATTAAAAGACTAAAAAATTAAAAGATTAAACCTGCCTGCTGACTATAGACTAAAGACTATCTGCTATTTTAATATTGATTTGTGTTTTTTATTCAACGAAATTTTTTATTGATTTTTTTAATTGAATTAGTCCATCAAAAAAATAAACATCTAAATAAGTGTTTATTTAAAATTAATGAATATGTTTATAATACTATCGATATTAATAATCTGACTATTTTCTTTTGCATTTTTATTTCCATTTTTTTATATATCTGAATTGATATTAAGTTTTTTGCCATATATTATTTGAGTTAGTTTGTTTTGACTAATCCTCTCTTTCATAAAATTCAAAAAAATAAAAGCATATATGAATATCAAAAAAACATTTTTATCTATAATAATAGTTTTATTTGGGATTTTGTTTTTTGTTTCTTCTAAAAAATTTAATAATTTTTACAATTGACGACCAACTGAAACTTGACTTGTAGATAGCTGATACGTGAAGATTTTGTTTGGCAATATACACAAATACAATCAAGACTATACAGGCATTAAAAATCTGATTCAAAAAAATAATCCAGATTTAATTATGTTTGTTGAATTTTCTGAACAACATTATGACGCATTGAAAGATTTTTTAAAAACTAACTATCCTTATATTAACAGCACGACTTGGTCAAAAAAATTTATAGGAAGTATGGTTTTTAGTAAATATAAAATAAATAATTGGGCGGATAATTTTCAACAATGAATGCGGAGATATGGATATTTTTCAATTGAATTAAATAATCAGAATGTTTATTTTTATTTGATCCACGATAGTTCGCCAGATTCTTATCAACATTTTTTGATGAGAAACAATCAGTTATCCTGATTTATAAAAGATTTCGATATCCAATGAAAAAATAGAAATAATGAAAATGTTGTTGTTTTGTGAGATTTTAATATTACTTCACGATCATTTTATTATAGTAAATTACAATCAGCTTTTTCTTGAAAAGTTGAAGATATAACAAAAAATTTTCCAATATTATTTACACGAAAAATGTTTGGTTTTCCATTTTTGTTGGCACATATAGATCATATACGAACTAGTTCTTGAATAAAATATTTAGATTTAAATTCTGTTGCTATCCCCTGATCAGATCATAAGGGGTTTATAATGGAATTAAAAAATTAAAAGATTAAAAATGAATAATTAAAAATGAATAATGAGAAATTTAAAAGATTTAATTAAATTTGTTTTAATATGAATTTAAAATTAAAAAAACAATTAATAAAAATAGCGAAAGAAAAAATTTCTGATAAGGATATGTCGCATGATTTTGAGCATGCTTTGAGAGTTTTGTCAAATTCTGAAATGATAGCCAAAAAAGAAAATAGCGATCTGGATATTATAATTCCTGCCGCCTTATTTCATGATTTAATTGTCTATCCAAAAAATCACAAATATAGCCATAAATCACAAGAAGAAAGTGCAAAAGCAACAGAAAAAATATTAAACGAAATCAAAAATTTTCCTAAAAATAAAATTGAGAATATTAAAACTTGCATTTTGGAATGTTCATTTAGTAAATGAATTGTGCCTAAATTATTAGAATCAAAAATTTTACAAGATGCTGATTGATTAGAGGCAACTGGTGCAATTTCTATAATGAGAACTTATTCATCAACAGGCCAAATGAAAAGGCCATTTTATCATTCAAAAGATCCTTTTTGTGAAAATCGCGAACCAACTCCACCAAATTTTGCTTTAGATTTATTCTACAATAGATTACTTAAAGTCGCAGATAGAATGCATACAAAAACCGCAAAGAAAATAGCCAAAAGAAGAACAAATTTTTTAAAAAGCTTTCTTTCAGAACTTAAATTAGAATTAAAAGGAAAATAATTTTTTCATGTGTTTTTATTTGCAAATTTTTATGAAAAATATATAATTATACTGATTAAAAAATGATTTCTTTAAATTCTTTTAAATTTAAAAAAAATGATAAACAAAAAAGAAACAAATGAAGATCAAAAAAAGCCAAGAAAAGATTTCTTTTTTTCTATGGGAGATGAAAAATGAGAACATGATAAGTCTTCAAAATTTTTGTTGAGTAGCGATACTTTGTCTTGATATTGATTGGATCTTATGTTTAAGATAACAAAAAAATGTGAATTTGACTGAATAGATTTGGCTATTTGGAAAAATTTTGATTCATGGAATTCTGAATATGTTAAAGAATTATCAGATAAATATGATTTGCCAATTAAAGTGGTTCAGGTTTCTAGTAATGTTAATGAAAAAGAAATGAGCAAAGCTTTGGATATATGCTACAATACTTGAGCTGACACTATAACAATCAATGCACCAAAAATTTTTAATCTGAAGTCATACAACTATATTCTTGATAATATCAATAGACTAAAAAAAGAAAATAAAAACATCAATTTTGCAATAATAAATCCAGAAGATTCAAATTTATTTATGTTACCAATTCCAAAATATCGTTTTGTAAATTTAGTAGAAATTATAAAAAAATATTCATGTTATTTGTGACTTGATGTTGCAAATATGGATTCAAATGCGTTTGAAAATGATTTTATGAGAAAATTAAAAGAATTTTGTCCGTATATTGCTGTTTTATATTTATCTGATAAAACAAGATTGTGACAATGACATGTTGCTCCATGAGAAGGGACTTTGAAATTGCCTTTGTTTTTGAAAAAGCTTAAACAATATTGATTTCGACGTTATATAAGCACAAAAATAAATATATCAAAATCTGATTTGTCTGACAAAGATAAGGTGGAATTAATTTTGAAAAAGACAAGAAAATATTTCATAGAAAATTATGAAAATCTGACAGATGACTCATAATTGGGAATTAGAAAATAGGAATTAGGAATTGGAAATTAAGAATTAATTAATGAAAAATTTTAATATTCAATTGTTAATGATCTAATTCCAAATTCCAGGTTCCAAGTTCCAATTTATTTTTTTTCTTTTTTTATGCTTAGATTTATTTTTGATTTGTTAATATATCCTTTCGATAAAGATAAAGAAAATAATAAATTTTCTAAATTTTTGACAATGTTATTTAAAGATTATCCTGCGTTTTTGTGGATTAAACCTAATTTTAAAAAAATAATTTTATTACCATTTTTGGTGTTGTTTCATTTTTTCAAAAGAAAGTAGAACGTTAGTTTATAGAACCCCGCAGTTGCGAGGCAGGCGGTAGAACGTTAGAAATTAAAAGTTTTTGAAAAAAATTATACTTTTGAAATTTTATATATTTTTTTTGCTTTGTATGCTTTGTGGCTTTGAGGCTTTGTGGCTTTGAGGCCTTGTAGCCTCTTTCTTTTTTATTTAAAGAAAAAATGCCACTTAAAAACCAATTTAAAACATCGAAATTATATAAGTTAATATATAATTAGTAATTTAACAGCTATATAAACAAAAAATTAATCCTGAATAAAAGCTACTAAATTATAGATCTATATTTCTATACTGATATCCGAAGATATCAATAACTCAAATTAAAATGAAATTTCTTTCGAAAAATCAAATTAAAAATGAGAATTCAAACACAAACCAAATGTAATAAATTAAGTATAATAAATAGCATCTTCCTACACAACAATAAATTCATCATTTACAATTGTGTAGTTAAATTATACTCCAAATTTTTTATTTGTCAAATTTTTGAGGACTTTTTTTATTGTCAAAAATCTGAAGAAAATTGTCTGACAAATCTGATAAAAATCCCTCTGCCTTAAAAAAATCCTCCTGTCCTTCTGACCACCCCTCCTTTAAAAAAGGAGGACAGAATATTTGGTTGCCTCACTTTGTTTATTTTACTGAACTTTTGTGTAATAATTTTTCGTATAGTTTTTTTTCTATTTCCAAATGTCAGGTTTTTTCTCGATTGATATCTAATTTTAATAATTCTGATACCTTTTGAAGTATAAAAAATTTTTCTAAACTTTCTGTTGCTGCTTTTTTAATATCATCCAAAAATATTTTTGATTGTTCATCTCAGATTTTTTTGAAATATTGACTCATTTTTTCTTCTGATCAAAATCTAGTTTCAAGATTTTTGATTCTTACTTTATATTCTTCTTCAATTAAAGTTTTTGGAATAACTATATCCATATTTTTTCATTTAATCTTTTTGAGGTAATCCTCTACTTTTTTGATCAGAGTCATTTCAAATTTTTGATGCTGAATAGATTCTTTGATATACTGCAATAAATCATTTTCGTTTTTTAATTTTGTATCTTCTCAAAATAATTTCTTCAAGGTTTCTTCTTTCATTTCAGGTAAAATTATTTGTTTAACATCTTGCACAACTAAACGGATTGTTTTTGGTTCAATGTCAGCTTTTTTATTTTGTAATGATGCTGGCAATGATTTTACTTTATATTCAATATCGATGATATCTCATTTTTTTTTGTCGATAAAATTTTCTTTGTAAAATTTAGATTCGGCGAATTCCTGCTCGCCAACATAAGTGTGTCATTTATCCAAAACGGCTCAATCTTTTGCCAAATATTCTATAGATAATTTTGATATGGTATCCTCTTTTATCAAATCAGTATCTTTGTAATCAGCATAATTTTTTTTCAAAGAAGTCATTGCATTATCTATTTCTTCTTTTGTAGGATTATTATCAATTTCATCGAAATGTTCTTTTTCCCAATCGCTATTTGAAACTATTACCTCAGGAAAAACATCTAATTTCATTGTAAGAATAGTTTTAGAATCTTTTTCTTTTTGATCAATATCATATGGTTCTCAAATAAGCTTCAAATCTGGAGTTTCTTTGATAATTTGTTGCAATCAAGCGTTTATAATATTTTCAAAAACTCAAACCGTAATATATTCTGCTTGAACATTTTTTTCTACAGCATCAAGAGGCACAAATCATTTCCTAAATCAAGGTAGCTCTAAATTTTTTTGAAAGTCTTTTAAGATTTTTAATTTTGCAGTTTCTTTTTCCTCTGGCGTAACTACAATTTCGATTTCATAATTTGATTGATTACTTTTCGTGATTTTTTTTTCCATTAAAAAAAATGTAAGTGGTAAAAATTTGTTAGCAATTTAACGTACCCCGCAGTTGCGGGGCAAGCAAATACATTCATTGTAAAGATTTACATAATTAATATCAATCTTTTTATTCAAGAATTTGTTAGCAATTTAACGTATATTAATTTGGAGTGAAATTTCAAATCCAAAAAGCTGAATAAATTTTTAAATCAGATTTTTAATTTTATTCTTGCAAATGCTTTTGATATTTGTAGTATGTATCAAGCGATTTTTAGTTTAATTTAAAATTTTTTTATGCCAAAAATTATTGAAGCCTTAGAGATTGTTTGAATAGATGAAAAACAATTTTGAAAATTATACAAGGAAGTCACTGGCAAAACTCTTACCAGTAAAACTTCTACCGTTTCTGAAAAACATCTAAATGAAATAAAGGAAAAATTAAATACTGAAAAAAAAGGTGATACAAAAAAAGAAAGTAAAGTTTTGAAATCTGATGAATTATTTCAATGAGCTTGATGATTTCTTTCTTGATTATGATTTGAAAAAAAAGAAAAAAAAATAGAAAAAATCGAAGAAGATGAAAACACAAAAGAAACTATGATATTAGAAAAACCAAGACATGCACCGATAGTTTTTGATACACCACAACCAAAAAAAGAAATAAAAAGAGAAGAAAATAAAACTCCTTTTTTCAAAAAGGCGCCACCACAACGTGGAGATGTTAAAAGTAGGCCAAGTTTTCAATGAGGTAAATGACCTTATCAAAATAAAAGTAATTATCAAAAACCTTATAATAATTTTCAAAATAACAAGCCACAATATCAACAAGCGAAACCCACAATAACTATTGCGCCAAAAATTAGAAAAGAAGCTTGAATATCATCTAATCTTGTTAAAAAACAAGAAATAGAAATAGAATGAAAAATAACTGTTAAAGAATTTTCTGAAAAAATGTGAATTCCATTGTCAGAATTAATGAAAAAATTGATACAAAATAAAATAATGACCTCTATCACTGCGTCTTTAGATTTTGAAACCGCCTCTTTGATATGAGAAGAATTTGGGATAATAGTAAAGAAAAAAGAAAATAAACTTTGAGTGGAATCTTTTATGAGTTGAGATTTGCAAGCTATTTTGGATTTGGATAAAGAATCGGAAAATTTATTGCCAAGATCACCTATTGTAACTATAATGTGACATGTTGATCATGGAAAAACATCTTTATTAGATTATCTTAGAAAAACATCTATAGCAGAATGAGAAGCTGGTGGTATTACTCAATCTATTTGAGCTTCTGTATTGGAACATGAATGAAAAAAAATATGTTTTATAGATACACCTTGACACGAATTATTTACAAATCTGAGATCAAGATGAGCAAAATTGACGAACATTGCTGTTATCGTAATTGCTGCAGATGATAGCGTGATGCCTCAAACTGTTGAATCGATTTGACATGCAAAAGCAGCTTGAGTGCCAATTATTATAGCCATTACAAAAATAGACAAACCATGAAAAAACATAGATCAGATTAAAACTGATATGGCAAAACATTGATTAACTCCTGAAGATCGATGATGAGATGTTCCAGTAATTTGAATTTCTTCTAAAACATGAAAATGAATTCCTGACCTTTTAGAAACGATTTTGATTCAAGCAGAATTATTAAATCTGAAATATAATCCAGATAGATCTGCTGTATGAGTAGTTTTAGATGCACATAAAGATCCAAAGCAATGAGTAATATCAACAATTATAGTTATGACTTGAACTTTGAAAGTGTGAGACATTATACTTGCTTACAATACTTATGGCAAAGTAAAAAGAATGCAAAATTGGAAATGACAAAATATAAATAAAGCAACTTGATGAGAGCCAGTTCAAATATTATGAATAAGTGACTTGCCAGAACCTTGACGCATAGTAGAAGTTGTTAAAAATGAAAAAGAAGCACAAAACAAAACTGCTTTGATCCAAGATCAAATAAAAAAACAATCTCCTGACTCTGCAGTTCAACAATTTATTTCTCAATTAAAATCTTGAGCAAAAGAATCTGAATTGAGATTGATTTTAAAATCAGATTGATCTTCAAGTTTAGAAGCTTTGAAACAAGCAGTAGATTGAATTCAATTGCCAAAAAATGTAACTGTCAAAGTTATTCATTCAGATGTGTGACATTTTTCAGATTCAGATTTATCTTTAGCACAGGCATCTTCTGCCTTGCTTATGTGATTTAATATAAGTTTGAATACAATATTAAAAAAGAAAGCTGAATCTATGAAAATAGAAATGAAAAATTTTGATATAATTTATGAATTGACGGATTATTTGGATAAATTATTAAAATGAATGATAGAAATTGAAAAGCATGAAGTTGTAATTTGAAAATTAGAAGTATTGGCAATATTCTTTAGAAAAGCAAAAGACATGACTATATGATGAAAAGTCATTCGATGAAGGATTAAGAGTAAAATTAAATTTAGAGTAATTAAGTGAGAAGAAATTTTGTGAAACTGAGAGTTGGTTTCTTTACATAGAAATAAAGATGAGGTTAAGGAAGTTTGAGAATGAGAAGAATGTTGATTAAAAATAATTTGCTGAAAGAAAATTGAAATTTGAGATATATTTGAATTTTTTGAAATGCAAGACATTATCGAATAAAATTTTCAATTTTATTCGAATGTTAAGTTATAAGTGTTAAGTTATAAGTAAAAAAAATTAAATATATTATTTGTTAATTTATTTAAAACTTAAAAAATATTATTTAAAACTCAAAATTTCACAATGACTGTTCAAGAAAAAAGTTTTGAATTCTCGCTTAAAATTATAGAATTATATAAATTATTAAATCAAAAGAATGAGTTTGTTATTTCTAAACAATTATTAAGAAGTGCAACAAGTATTTGAGCAAATATTGAAGAAGCTTCTGCTGGGCAAACAAAAAAAGATTTTCATACTAAAATGAGCATAGCATCAAAAGAAGCAAGAGAAAGTAGATATTGGCTTCGTCTTTTAGATAAAAGTTCGCTGGTAGACATTTCTATGCAACAATATTTGTTTGATATTGAAGAAATTATTAAAATCTTAACTAAGATAGTAAAAACGACTTATGAAAATTTAAAAAAGCATACTTAACACTTAGCATTTAGCACTTAACATTTATTATAGTGAAGTTAATCGCAGGACTTGGTAATCCAGGCAAAGAATATGAAAAAACAAAACACAATATTTGATTTACAATATTGGATAATTTTCTTGAATATCAAAAATTATGAAAATTAGTTTATAACAATAAATGGAAATCTGAAATATTAGAAAGTAATTATTTGTGAACTAAAATAATTTTTGTAAAACCAATGGAATTTATCAATTGTTCTGGTGTGCCAATCAGTCAGATTTCTAATTTTTATAAAATTGATCCAAAAGATATTCTTGTTATCCATGACGACATAGATTTGCCTGTTTGAAAAATTCAGTTGAAATTATGATGAAGCTCAGCTGGACATAATTGATTAAAAGACATTATCCAAAAAATCTGAAGTGCGGAATTTTGGAGAATTAGAATTTGAGTTGATAGACCAGTTCATCAAAAAGATGTCGTAGATTACGTTTTGAGCAAATTCAAAAAGGAAGAAATTGAAGTTATTGAAAATAAATTTGAAGAAATAGAAAAATATGTTCAAGAATTTCTTGAAAAATAGGAATATTTAAAATAAACTTTGTATTTTTGGTTTAGATTGATTGTTGGGAATAGCTTCTTTTAAAAATGGAAATTTTTGGCAAATATTATTCCATCATTCATAAATAGTAATTCAGATTTCTTGTGCTTTGATTTTTTTACTTCAAGCTTTTTCGCCGATTAAAATAAAATCTGTGTTTTTTGTTGGTTGTTCATGGAAAATATATCAATTTTCTTGAAAAATTTCTGCGATTTTTTCTCTAGGCAAATCAAAAGATCAAGTAATCGAAAAACTTCATTTTGACTCCTCTGCCCTGATAAAATTATTATATTTTTTAGGATCCAGATTTACTCAATATTTTTTTAATTGTTCAAGCATCTTTATATTATTTTTATCATGAAAAAAATTTGTAATATTTTCTATGGTTTTTTCTCATATACCATAAATGGAACAAAGAAAATCTTCGTTAGATGAAAGATCAAAGATTCAAACTTGCATAGCTGAATCATCATTATTCATTTGCTTAGTAATGTCTTGTGCGATTTTTTTGCCTACGTGAGAAATTCCAAGTCAATTTATCAATCTTCGTAATGGTTTATTTTTTGATTCTTGGACTCATTTAACAATTTCAAAAATTTTTTTGTCGCCAAATCATGGAAATTTTAATAATTGAATCTGAACTTTATCTTCAGTCAGCTTATAAATATCTGCAATATTTTGGATAATTTTATTTTCCACCAATAAATCAACAATACTTTCTCATATGCCTTGAATGTCCATACAATTTTTGCTAACAAAATGTTGAATTTGTTGTTTTATTTTTTCAGAACAGTTTGGATTTTCGCAGTAATAATGCATTTCTTTTTGTATAATTTTTTCATTGCATGAAGGACAATTTTTTGGCGGAATAATTTCTTTTTCCTCACCAGTTCTACGATCTTTAATTACACTTACAATATATGGAATAACTTCTCCACTTCTTTGAAGCCGGATTCGATCATGAAGTTTAATATTTTTGGAATTAATAAAATCAAAATTGTGCAGACTAACTCTTTGAAGTTTTGCTCCACTTAATTGTACTGGTTGTAAATTTGCAACAGGAGTAATAATTCAAGTTCTTCATACTTGAAAATCTATAGATAAAATTTGAGTTGCTACAAGTTGTGCAGGAAATTTATAAGCAACCGCTCGTCTTGGGTGATGTTCAGTAGATCAAATAATTTTACGTTGCTGTTCATCTTTTACTTTAATAACTAATCAATCAAATTCAATATCCTGTGAATCTAAATATTTTTTAGTTTCAATGTTTTCACAAAGAGTAATAACTTCTTCAATTGATTTTATGTTTTTTGTTCGTGGAAAAACTGGCAGACCTAAATTAGGTAAAAGGTTAAAGGTTAAAGGTAAAAGTCATTCTTTCTGCTTCCAACTTTCTGTCCCGCCTTGCGGGATTCCGCTTCGCTCAACGTTCTTCTTTTCACTTTCCACTTTCCACTTTCCCCTTTCTACTAACACATCATAAACATAACAAATTAATCCCCTACTTTCCACTTCTTTGCGGTCTAATAATTTTATGCTTCATGCCGCAGCATTTCTTGTATTTGCAAAAGGGATTTCTCATTCTTCTTCTCTTTGGATATTTATATCTTTCCAAACAGATTTTGGCATTAAAATTTCTCATCTAACATTAATATCTATTGGTGTTTTTAATTTTTTAGGAATATTTTTTATTGTTTTTACATTTTCTGTTACATCCTCTCCCACTAACCCATCTCAACGAGTTATTGCCTGATGAAATACTCATTTTTGGTAAATAAGTTCCACACTTATTCCATCAAATTTTGGTTCTACGTTGTAGGAGACCTGGAAATTAGTTGAAGATAATGAGATTTGATCTTTTGTAGATGAATTTTTTTGTAGTATTTTATAAACTCTTTGATCTCGATCTTCAAGATCTTTTGCATTATATGTATTCTCCAGTGAGAGTAATTTCGTATAATGTTTTGCTTGATTAAATCATTCACTTATTTGACCTATCAATGATTGTGTAGGACTATTTGAAGTAATAATTTGAGGAAAATGCTCTTCTATTTTTTTAAGATATTCAAAAAGTTCATCATATTCTTTATCTGATATGATTGGTTTATTTTCAACATAATACAAATGATTATGATCAATCAGACAATCAACTAGTTTTTGATAAAACTTTTTTAAATCTGCCAATTGTTCTAGATCATGATTCTGTTTTATTAAGTTTTGAATTATTTTAGTATCTTCAGTTAAAGACATAATATAAAAATATTTTTAAAAAGATTTCTTTTATTTTCATTTAAATACTACTCCCAAAGTTGCAAACAAAATATAAATATCTAAAAACAAAGACCAATTCTGAATATAATACAAGTCTAATTTGGCTTCTTCATGAAAATCTAATCAATCTCTCCCAAAAACCTGAGCATATCATGTTATTCAAGGCTTAATGGAAAATAATCTTTTTTGCCATATTTCATAATTTTCTACTTCATTTTGTAAATGTGGTCTTGGTCATATCAATGACATTGTTCACCAAAAAACACAAAATAATTGAGGTAATTCGTCAAGAGAAGTTTTTCTTATAAATCTTCAAACTCTAGTTACCCTTGGATCGTTAGCAATCTTTGGTAAGACTCATTCTCTAATATTTTGATCAGAATTAATTAATTTTTCATATAATTTTTCTGCACTTGTTCATCAATATTTATCTCCCACACTTAAATGTTTATACATACTGCGAAACTTCAAAAAAGTAAATAATTTTCAAAGTCTGCCTACTCTTTTAGATTTATATATTATAGGTCAAGAAGATTCTAATTTGATTGCTATTGCAACTATTATCATTAAAGGAGATAAAATAATAATTAAAATAATTGAGAATATAAAATCTAAAATTCTTTTTAAAATAATTGCCCATCAATCTAATTTTGAATGTTTGTATTCCAATGCTATTATATTATCTATATTTTCTGGAGAATAAACTACATCTTCCAAAAAAAATCATTCACTAATATGATAAAATCTTGTATTAGAAAATCTGACTTTTTCAAAAATATTTTGTAAAGTTTCTTTTTCAAAACTACCAACAACAACTACAATAAAATATTTTCAAACATCTACAGAATTAATTTCAGCTGAACCGATATATTCTGTTTTAAAAGAAAATCAACTTTTTATTTTTTCAATAGCCTTGTAACTTTCCATTGTATCACTACCAACTATCAAGATTTTATTTTTTCATTCTTTGTGTTCTATGGCTTCTAAATAATTTCGAATTTGATCAAAAAAAAGTAAAACAAAAAAACTAACAAAACCGCCAATAACTATGATAAACCTTGAAATACCGTAAAAAAACACAAATCATTGTCAGAAATAAGCAACAAAAGTAATTGTAATTATTCGGTAAATCCAAGTTTTTGCAAAAGTTTGAAAATAATTTTGTACTGGTTTATTTAATTCATATAATTCTTTTATAATTCATATAAAAACAAAAAATATTGCTGATGATATGGCGTAAATTAATGTTTCATGATAATTTATAATTGGAATTTTTAATTGAATTCATGGTATCAAATCAGTTATTAAACGCACTTTGTATATAAGATAAAAAATACCTACAATCAAAAAAGCATGTATTACTGGTCTAATTAAACGAAACGAAAGGTTGTAATTTTTCATAATTTTTAAATTAAATATAAAATATTCTAAGTAGAAATATTTTATTTTTTTATTAAATTATTTATTTTATTGACTACTGATTTAATTTGATTTCAAAAATTTCATTTTATTGGCAAAGAAAATGCTGAAGCAAATCTATGTCATCATCAAGTAAATATTTTGGCGATTTTTTCTACATTTACATTTCACTTTCATCTCAATGAACATTTAAATTCTTTTGTTCACTTAGAAAAAAATAAAAAGATATCATATTTATCTACGTTTTGTAATGTGTATAGTGCCAAATCTGCCTCATCTAGTTCTAATCAGTTTTTTTTTAATTCTTTGAAATCATAATAAGTATAAATAATATTTCATTTTGTTTTGACTCTGCTTAATAAAATTTGCATAAATTTGACTGCATTTAAAGATATTCTACGCATTATATTATTTACTATACTGGATTTATCGGCTCATAATTTTATCAAAGATAAGGCGTTTGATAGCGTCCTAACGCTATTTTTCTCGAAAAGAAAATTCCCAGAATCTGTAGTTAATCAAAGATAAAAATAAGTTGCTATTTGCGAATCAAATAATTTTTTTCGTTGTGGAAAAAAAGTTTCGAAAACTAATTCGCATGTGCTTGAGGCGTTTGAATCTTTTAGAATCAATCAATGTTCAAGTCAATTTCACAAATGATGATCAATAACAATAATTTTTTGTTTATCAAAATATTTTTCATGTCACTGCGTAAAATTTCTAATGCGAGAATATCACGTAAAGTCTAAAAAAATTAAAAGATCATAATTTCAATAATCAAAATCAGACCTGCCTGCCGGTAGGCAAGTTTTAATTTTTTTGATTCAATCAAGAAAATTAAATACCTTACCTGGCTTAATTGGAGTAAAATATTTTATTTTTTTTCATTGTTTTTCTAGTAATTTTCCAAGTCAAAGCATCGCTCATAAAGAGTCTCAATCAATATTTGTGTGTCAGAATAAAGCAATTTTGTTTGCAGATTTAATTTGTTTTTTGATCTGTGATAAATCTTTGTTTATTAATTTTTTGTTCATTACTAAATTTATGATAATAAAATTTTAATTTTTTGAACTCATTCATCGTTTAGTGAAAAAGTTTTTTCTCAAATGTTAATTTCATTTTCTCATTTATAATTGTTTATAATATTTGCTAAATCATTTAATTTCTGAGTATTATCAGGTAAAGAAAATTTCAATAAATCCTGACTTCCTTTGTTATTTCAGATTATATTTAAGTTAGTTCAATCTTGTTTTAAATCAGAATTTCAGTTTGAAGGCCCCGCACTTAATCTCATGATTTTTGCCTGGATAACTGTGATTTCTGGATTGTATTTACTGCCTGCTTGTTGAACTAATTTTTCGCGAGAAACTTTTATAATTTTATCGACATTCATCGATTTTCATTTGAATCAAGAAACCATCAAAATATCAAATTTTTTGAAATCCAAAACATCTTTCACAAAAAAATCTATGTTTCAAGAAATATCTTCGATTTGAATGAAAAATCATTTCTTTTTCGCTCTTTGAATATTTTTGATATATCATACAATAAAAAAATTTCAAAAGTTTTCAGATTCTTTGAATTGAGAAATGAAATTATATTTTTTCAAATATAAATACAATCAATCCAAAGGATTGCCAGAAACAAAAGATTTGAAAACATCTTGCTCCATCATCAATTTGTCCATCATAGATGTTTGAAGTATTTTTTTGAATGTAATATTGTTTGAAGATGACATTGATCCAAAAAGTCAGCCTGACATATCTTTTGATCTTTTGGTTCGTTCCAAAATATATTCTACATTTTCCAACAAAGTTCAACGATCAGCAAAATCATCTAATGCTCAGGATTTGATAAGTCATTCCAAAGATTTTTTGTTGATAACGGGTTGGCATCTATTTAAAAGGTCCTGCAAATCTTTGAATGCTCAATTTTTTTTTCTTTCCTCCTGAATGCTTTCTCATATTTCAAATCCGAGTCATTTGATACAAAAAAATCCTAATCTGATTTCTGATTTTATTGCAGCTACGTGATTAAAAGAATTATTGATATTTGGCGACAAAACTTTGATTCATTGTTGTTGTGCTTCATAAATATAATTACTCAATTCATCAGTATCTTCCTCAACTGATCTAATTAACGACGCATAAAACTCAACTGGGAAATGGGCTTTGAGATAAGCAGTTTGATATGCAATCATAGCGTAACAAACAGAATGAGATTTGTTGAAAGAATAAAATGCTGCTGGTTCTATCATTTTTTCATAAATATATTGTGATGTTTCTTTTTTGTATTCTCTAAATTCTTTTGCTCTTTGAGTAAATTCTTTTTTTAATTTTTCTATGATTTCTTTTTTCTTTTTACCAACTCATCTTCTAAGCAAGTCAGCTTCAGCCAAAGAAAATCACGCCATTGATTGAACCAAAAACATCAACTGTTCTTGATAAACAGCTATTCAATACGTCAAATTCATAATAGGTGCCAAATCTTCAATCAGTTTTATATTTTCTTGATCTGCAATACTTTCTGAATATTTGGATACCAAGATTTGTCTAAGCTCTGTGCTCATATAACTAATTACTTCTTCTCAATTTTTGCGAGAAATATAATTTGGAATAAATTCCATAGGTCATGGACGATAAAGTGCATTCATCGCAACTAAATCATTCATTGAGTCAGCCTTTAATTTTATCAAAAATCTTCTCATCCCATCAGACTCAAATTGGAATATTCACGTTGTGTTTCAAGTTTGAAAAACTTTTTGAAATGTTTCTTTGTCGTCTATCGGAGGCGAGAATGAAGTGTCGACAAAAAAACTTTTGAATATATCTGGCAATGGAATATTTTCTTTTTCATATTTTTTTTTGATAATTTTGATGCAGTTTTTAATCACAGATAAATTTCTCAATCACAAAAAATCCATTTTCAAAAGTCAGATTGTTTCCAAAGTTGGTCAATCGTACTGACTGATTATAGTTTCGTCTCATTCCTTGACATATTGAACTGGAGAATATTTTGTAATTTTGTCTGGAGCAATAATTACTCAACAAGCATGAACTCAAAGCTGTCTCATATTTCATTCTAATTTTTCTGCCAAATCTGCTGCTTGCTGAATTTTTTCATCAGAATTATATAAATTTTTTAATTCATCGTTTTGTCCTTCGGCATTTATTGCTTGCAAAATTGAAGTTTTGTCTGGAATCAGTCAAGAAACTTGATTTGATTTATCAAAAGGGATTCAAATAGCTCTGGCAGCATCTTTGAATGCGGCCTTACTTGCCATTTGCATATAAGTTCAAATTCAGCAAACCTGATCTTGTCAGTATTTTTGTTGAACATATTCAATTACTTTTTCTCTTTGAGTATCTTCAAAATCTATATCAAAATCTGGCATACTAATACGTGCAGGATTGAGAAATCTTTCGAAAAGCAATCAAAACTGCAAAGGATCAATATCTGTAATTCTTGTCAATCGTGCCAATATTGATCAAGCTCCTGATCATCTTCAAGGTCAGACTACTATCATATTTTTTTTTGCCCAACGAACAAAATCAGCAACGATCAAGAAATAAGAATTAAATCACATTTCTTTGATTACTTTGAGTTCATATTCCAAACGAGAAATATATTCTGATAAATTTGCAACTCAAACTGTTGTTTCTTTGTTCGATTGGATGAAATCTTTTTTGAAATTGGTGTAAGTCTCTTCAGTGATCTCGTGTAATTCATCTGGCTTGATTTCTTGTATTGGTTTTTTGAGTGTTCATTTGTTGGATATTTTTGTCATATTCAAAATCGTATCCTGATCTCGTTCAAGATTGAATTTGTGATTAAGTCATTTGTAAGCACGGTAACGCAGTTCAAATTCGTGGATATCCATTATTTTGTGAAGTGTAAATTTTACAGGATTTATTTTACAAATATGGGTTTTTTTATCAACACTTTTTGGAGAGTAATAAAAAAATCCCTCAAACGAAGGATTTTTTTATTTGTGAAAATATTATAGTTATGGCTTAACCGGATTAACAGGAACGCCACCAGCAACTGTAACTATTCATATCACCCAAAATATCAAGCTTACAATTAACCAAGCAAGAGCAATAAACGCCAATCAAATAGCTGCCTGTTGTAAAATTTTAAATCATTTTTTATATTTTGCATCATCTCATGCTGCCGTTACCATATTAAATCATCCAAATAGCAATAATCATAAAGTGATTAATGCCAATAATCATAATACTCGATTAATAAATTGTTTAATCACTTTGATTAAGTTATCTTGTTGCTGACCTGAACTTGCACCAGGGACATTTGGATTATATCATAAACTAGTAGCATTATTTATACCCCAACCAGGCAAATCAGCAGAATGTGTAATACCAATCAAACCAGCACCTAAACCAAAAAAAGTTAATATACTAAATATAAATGTTCTTCAAATAATTTTTTTCATTACGAATATTTAGATGAATAAAAAATAAAATAAAATAAATTATTAATATAATAATTACATAATTTTTTGATTATTGCAAGACATTTTTAAATTAAAAAAAATCCCTCATTGAAGAAGGATTTTTTTCGCATAAATTTTTGAAATTTATTATTTAAGTAGTAATCAATCCAATTACATAAAATATCAAACTAACAACTAACCACGAAAGAGCAACAAAAGCTAATCAAACAGCTGCTTGTTGTAAAATCTTAAATCATTTTTTGTATTTCTCGTCACTTCATGCAGCAGTAACCATTTGGAATCATCCTCGTAACAATATTATTAACGCAATCAATGCTAAAATTCCCAATACTCGATTAATAAAATTTTTGATTGTTTTGATCAATGAATCTTGAGCCATTGAAGTTGAACCAGGAACAGTTGGATTGTAATTATTGTCCTGTGTATTAAAATTTGTACTAACAGCGGCATTTGTAACTCAAATCATCAAACCTGCTCATAAGCCAAAGAAGGCCAATATACTAAATAAAAATGTCTTTCAAATAAATTTTTTCATGTGTTAATATTAGATAAATAAAATAAAAAAAATTAAATAATATATCATTGATGTAATGTATAGGCAAATTTTTTGTTATTGCAATATTTTTTTATCTATTCTTAAAATCAAAAAAACGAATAAAATTTCTAAAAACTAATTGAGTATAAATCAGATTATAACTGCGTTATTTTATATATGTGTAAAAAAATATTTCAAAAAAACATTTAATTGCAAATCGCAATTTGCTTGTCAAAACAGAAAAAAAGTATGTAATAATTAGTGGATTATTGTAAATTAAAAAAATTATTTCTGAATTTTAAAATGTAATTAAAAGAGTTTGAAAAAAAAAATCAAATAAATAAAATTGCAATTCAGATTTATTTTTTTTGTAAAAAATATTTTTTTATGCTAAAACATTCCTCTCATCGATCGTTCGAAAATAGGCTTCAAAATATAATGAAAAAATATTTGATTTTCCAAAATATACAAGTAAATAAAAATTTTTATTTATTATTTTTTTTCTTTGTTTTGTTTTTTTTGTTATTTATTAGATTATTTTATTTGCAAATTATCAAACACTCTGAATATGATCAAATGTTAAATCAACAGCACACAAGTCAAACGGAATTACAAGCTAAGAGATGAAATATTTTCGCTGATGATAAGGCTGGAAAGCATATACAATTAACCGATAATATAACAATGTATAATGTTTTTGCTGATCCGAAATTTATTTGGGACAAAGATGCTTTTATCAAAGTTTTGATTCCTGTTGTTTATAAGCATTTGTGTGAAACATATTGAATGAAAAATGTGACACAAATAGAATGCATACAAAATGTTGAAAATTTTACAGAAAAACAAATTTTACCAAGCAAACCTCAATTTTTTTATTTTGGAAGTTGAATAATAAGTTCAGGATATTATTTGTTTGATCGAACTTGATTTTATATCAATCAACAACAAATAATAAGCTGATTCATAAAAAATGTTGCTTATGGTGCTATCAAAGATAGACTAAATCAGATGATTGTCACATGAATTAAACCAAAAAATTATTTATGATTTTTTACTAACACTGATTTTTTGGCTCAGTTAAAAAAACTAAATTTAGACTATGTCGATATCCAATTAAATAACTATATTTACATCGTCCCAGACAAAATAAGAAATATAAAAAAAGAAAGTGCTCCATTAAAAAAGATTTTAAATAATTTTTGATATTTGCAAAATTTTGCAAATTTTGAAAGACTTTTTGAAAAGCAAGAAAATAGATATGTAAAAATTCTTTCTGCCACAAATCCAATAATAGCACAAATGGTCAAAGATATGAAACTAAAATATTATCAAGTCCGCTCTATAGACAAAATTCCATTGTTAAATGCATTGTGATTGGAATCATACAGCAAAAGATATTATCAATATTGATCTTTTTTATCAAATGTTCTGTGATTTGTTGATCAGAATAATAATGCTTTTTATGGTATAGAAAAATTTTTTGATATTTCTTTACGTTGAAAAGATTGAAAAATTATATGACGTTCATCTTCTTGGATTGGTCCGGTATGAGCAAATGATTTTCAAATTGAAGATGCCCAAAATTGAAATGATGTATATCTGACAATTGACGTATGAATACAAAAAGAAGTAGAAACTCTTATAAAAAAATATAATGAAATGTTCAAAACTGATTCTATCAGTGTTTTGATTTATGATCCATTTGATTGATCTGTTAAAGCTTCAGCTAATTATCCTTCTTTTGATCCAAATAATTATAATACTGCATTCCAGTTAACTCCACTCTGACCAGAAAATGCTAATTTAATAGATAATTCAAGTTATGTAGATGTCCCTGTATATATCAATACTTGATGAGAATATAAACTTGCAAAAACATTTGAAAGAGTAGATACGTCCATTCCAAAATATATTACAAAAAATATCTATTGACCTCAAGTTTTGGTTGACAAAAATATTTCTATGGCATATGAACCTTGAAGCATTTTCAAAGCATTCACTGTATGAATATGATTAGATACAGATGAAATGAGATTTTATGATCTTTATAATGATCCATGAAAAGTAAAAGTATGACAATTTGAAATTAAAAATGCAGATAAAGCATGTTTATGAGATTGGAATTTTTTACATGCATTTGTTTATTCATGCAATGTTTGAATGGTTAGGATTGCCCAAAAAATGGGTAAAGATGTTTTTTACAATTATTTGGATAAATTATGATTTGGAAAATTAACAAATATAGAATTAGCTGACGAAGATGAATGATTTATCGAATGAGTTACTTCCGTTTCTGATGCAAGATATTTTAACAATGTATTTTGACAATGACTTTTGGCTACGCCAATACAAATAGCTGCGTGATATGCTTCTTTGTTAAATTGAGGTTATTATGTTCAACCAACAATAATAAAATGAACATTCAACAGTAAAACAAATATTTATTATCCAAACAACAAAAAAATTATAAAACAAATATTTAGACCTGAAACAAGCGATGCAGTAAAAGAATGATTATTCAATGTTTTAGACCAAAATGCAGAATTGAAACTTTGAAAAGTTCCATGATATAGATTATGATGAAAAAGTTGAACTTCACAAATATCTTATAAATGAAAATATCAAAATTGAATCTGATGGACAAATGGTTCGTTTGTTTGAATTGTGACTACAGATGATCCAAAATATGTTGTTGTTATCCAATTGCGTCGTCCAAGATCAAACCTTCGATGATGATTGACTGCGTGAAAAATATTCTGAGATATAGCAAAATTTTTATTAAATTATTCTATGATAGAAAAACCTATTAAATAAAATAATGTTGAAAAGGAAAACTAGAAAAGTAAGAATTAAGCAGAAAGCAGAAAGTAGAAAACTTTTAGCTTGTAGCTTTAAGCTTGTAGCTAATTTTATATTTTAAAATTATAAATAATGTTTGGAAAAATTTGAGAACTAAAAAAAATGTATGACAAGTACAAAACTTTACAAAAGGCTTTACAAAATTTGATAATTAGAGGTAAAGAATGAAAATTTATGAATGGAAATTGAGAAGAACAAGATGCGATAATAGTTGATATTAGCTGAGAAATGAAATTAAAAGATTTGAAAATAAATGATCCAAGTCTACTTGATCCAAATAAAAAAGAAGATTTGGAAAAAATTATAGTAACTTGTTTCCAAAAAGCTCAAACTAAAGCGCAAGAAATTGCTGCAGAAAAAACAAAAGAAATTTTGTGATTTGATCCTTCAGATATGGCAAATATGATGGGCTGAGGTTGAATGCCGGGATTAAATTAAAAAACTAAAAAATTAAAAGATTGAAAAACTAAAAACTATAATCAGATTTTTATATAATAAATTTTTGGATGAAGAAATTTTTGGTAACGACACCTATTTATTATCCAAATTGATATCCACATATTTGACACGCTTATGCAAGTTTCATCGCTGATTTTTATGCAAGATATAAAAGATTATTATGATACGATGTGAAATTTTCTACGTGAAATGATGAAAATAGTCAGAAAATAGTCCAACAAGCAGAGTTAGAAAAAAAAGACGTGATGCAATATCTTGATGAGATGTGAAATAAACGAGAACAAGTTTGGTCAGATTTACAAATAAGTTATACTGATTTTATTAGGACGACACAAACTGACCACAAAATACTTGTACAAAAAATGTTGCAAAAGTCTTTTGATAAATGAGATATTTATGAATGAGAATATAAATGATATTATTGTGTGTGATGTGAGTGATTTAAAACTGAAAAAGATCTGATTGAAAAAAATGGTGAAATGGTTTGTCCTGATCACTTAAAAAAGCCAGATTTAATTACTGAAAAAAATCGATTCTTTAAACTAAAAAATTATTCAGAAAAATTAAAAACTTTATATGAAACAAATCCGAACTTTGTTGTCCCAGGTTATAGATTCAATGAAATAAAATCATTTGTAAATTGATGATTGGAAGATTTTTCTGTTTCTAGAGAAACAAATAAATTTTGAATTCCTTTGCCTTTCGATCCAAAACAAGTTAGTTATGTCCGATATGATGCGTTATTTAATTATGTGACCGTATGAGAAAAAGATTGATTTTGGAATAATGAAACAGAAATCGTTCATATCTTATGAAAAGATATAGGCAGATTCCATGCTGTTTTTTGGCCTGCAATGTTGATGAGCGTTGAAATTAAGTTGCCAGATACTGAATATGTGACATGACGGTTTACTGTTGACTGACAAAAAATGAGTAAATCATTATGAAATGTTATTGACCCAGTAGAAATGGTAAATAAATATGATAGAGATGCTGTGATTTTTAATCTTTTGTATGATGTGCCAATTTGATCAGATTGAGATTTTTCAGAAAATAGGCTTTCAAATATTTACGATAGTATGTTAATTTGATGACGAGGGAATCTTGTAAATAGAGTTGTGAGTTTATGTGCAAAATATGAAATTAAAGAAGGGAAATATAATGACGAAGCATTTAATCGTCTTGATTTTGATTCGAAAATTTTTCAAGAATGATTTGATGTGACTAAACTTGAAAAAATATTGTCAGAATGAAATATTCAATGATATCTTCAAGATCGATATAGATTAGTTCAAAAAGCCAATGAATTTATAACGACTGCCGAACCTTGGAAAAAACGAAAAGATGAAAATAAAAAATCTGAAGCAATTTCAGATTTACAATTTCTTTTATATTTAATTAAACAATTGGCGCTTTTGAGCTGTCCTATTTTGGTAAATTGATTTAAAAAAATTCAAGAAATTTTTGGAAATGATGAAATGAATAAAATTGATTCAAGTAAAAATATGACTGATCCAGATTTGTTTAAAAAAGTTTTTGATATAAAAGAATTTAAAGTTAATCTAAACCCACAAATTATTTATGTTAAAAAAGAAGTTGGAACTAACAACTAACATCTAACATCTAAAAATTAAGCTTGACTTTCTTTGTCTAATAAATATAAAATAATTGATTTAATAAAATTAATAATATAAAAAGTAATAAATATATGCCGAACATTAAAATTTATGGAGTTGTAAAAAGTCCAGCGACAGAAGAACAACTAAAAGACTTTGAAAGTCTTTCTACTAAAATTAAGGAAATTTTCAAAAATGAATCATACGCCGAAGATATTGTCGTGACTAAAGTTGTATCAGAGGTAATTGATTTAAACAATAAAGAACAACCATACATTCAACTTGAGTTGAATTGTATGCGAGACTTAAAAAAAAAATTAGAAAAACTTAAAGCATTGGGTATGGATATCCAGGTGCTAAAGTTATATGACTTTGTGCCAAAAAATCAATAATGTAAAATTATCAGAGCTCCCTGTATATTACACAGCTCTTTTTTTGTATGGTTTTTTTGCGTTGTTTTTTATAAAATCATTTGACTCTTTTATAATCAATGCATAAAAACATTTAATTTAAAAGATCAGAAGTGGCATACTGAAGATAAATATAAAAAATATAAAAAATATTAAAAATGAATAATGAACAATGAATCAAATCAGCACTGCAATATTTTGAATTAAAAAAAAGTGGATGAATTAATTCCACTTTCACAAAAAAATAAATATATTTTTACTCGTCACTATTAACTAGTTACTCGTAACTAATTTATAATTTTCACATTAAATCAGTTAATTTTGATTCTTGTTCTTTTTTTGATTTTTGAGTTAACTCTTCTTTATCTATAGTTGAAAGTACAGCTTGCCATCTTTTGAGTCTCATTTCTCTTTCTTGTTCGATTGCATTTTTTTCATTTTCATCTTCTCATTTCAAGGCGTGCAAATTCATCTGCTCTTCAACATAAATTTCATACAATCTTAAGATTTGAAATGATCGTAATTCAGAAACGGTTTTTACTACACTTTGATCTCAACTTTTAACTGCAATATAAAGTTCTTTTGCTTCTTTTCATTCTTCTTTTTTTAGTTCGTAATCACTACTAAAAGATCCAATAACTAATTTTTGTAACAAATCCCAATCAAAATCAGATTTTAATTCTTCTGGCAATAAATATTCTAAGGTTTCAAATTTTGAAAGATATTCTTCATACCAAACTTGGTCTTTAATTTCGCCACTTATAGGTCAAAATAATTTTTCATATTTTTCAACGATTTGTTTTTTCTCTGGTTTCTCTCTTAACTCCTCTATAAACGCCTGAAAATCGAACAGCATTTTTTTTTGTAATATAATAAAAATTGTTTAGAAATTTATTTTATTATCAATAATATATATAAAAACAAATACATTTCAAGAAGAAAAAATGACTATTTTATTTCTATTCAAGGATAATAATATTCCAAAATCATTTTATAATCCCATCACTGCCCTGCTAAAAATTCAGCTCATCTACCACTCAATCAAACTCAATGTCATTGAAAATCAAGACATTTTGCAAAGTCCATTCTTGATTGTAAATAAGGCGTATCTGTTCGTCATCGTTTGTCTTTTGCTGATCGAGTAAATCCTGCCGAACAACTAAAATAAGGTAAAATCGGAACATATCAATCATAAAGAACAATCTGATTTTTAATTTCATTTAAAACTAAAGGAACTTTTTTTAATGTTTTTTCAAGTCAGGCTCAAACATATTTTTGAAACATATCAGGATTATCTATCGCTCTATAATAAGATCAATCTAAAATTGATGGATGTTTGTTCTCTGAATTCATATAAAATAATGCATAAGTTTTAGCAAGTAATAAAGTAATTTTTTGTTTCACTGAATTTTCCGTATCGTTTGTTTCGGCTATTCATTTCATATAATCATCAAAATTTAATTCGTTGATAACTACAAATTGGTTTTGAAATTTAGATGTTTTGAGATTTTTGATTTGATCTTTTTTGAAAATAATTGATCAATGAAAAGTATTTCGAGGAATTTTGGAATAAGATTTTCTATCATAATTTTCAAATTTAATAAGTCATCATTTCGCAGAAGAAATAGTCAAAACATCTGGAGAAATTATATCTTCTCACAAAGTCAAATACAAAAATCCATCATGAGATTCAACGGTAAATTTTTCTTTTTCAAAAATATTTTTTCAATCGTAGGAAATATTACATCATCATTCACAAGACATTTCTCGTGTATCAAAATTCATACTTAATTCATAAAGTAAAACTTTAATTTTTCATGCCAAATATTGTTTAGCTTCTTGTAAAGTAATTTTGTGAGTAATTTTTGAAACATTTCAAGTGACAAAATTTATTCATTGTTTGGTCATATAATTTTTTTTGATTGAATTTACAATTACATCAAGATCATTTTGTCGAAGCAAAGAAAACGATATTTTTTTATCTCACTTGGAAGTAGTTATTATAATTGTTTTCATTCAACTTGCTTGTCATTTTTTTTCTACATTTATTTTTAATTTTCATTTTTCCAAAGAACAAGATGTAATTAAAATAGTTGAATCAATTGACCTACAAGATTTGACGTTGCTTAAATTTATTTTTGAAACATCTAAATAAAAAATCTGACTTTTTTCAGTATTCGTATAATAAAATCATGAGATCGTAATTCCAAGATCAGCTTTTGGTGGTATATATTTTGTATTGTAAGAAACTAAATTATAATTAGCTAAATTTTTTGTCACTTGATCTCTGATGGCTTGTAATTTGTTGTAAAGATTTGTGCCAGGACAAGAAGTTACTCAGGCATCTTTGTGTCAGGCAATAGAATAATTGGTTTCAGTTGATAAATAAGGTGCATCTTTGGAAACCTTGAAATATGCTTTTTTTGTATTTGGGTCAATTTTATATTTTTTTGCCAAAGCTGTAATTAAATTTATTAATGCTTGCATTTGAGCGTCAGTCGGTTTTTGAATATTAAAATTTCCCATCAAAGAAATTCCCAAACTTGGTGTGTTGTTCCAAGCATCGTGAGCACCAACAACTCATTCTCATCCAGCTCTTCATTCATAAATATTCCCAAATGGATCAATAATAAAATTATAACCAATATCTCATCGTCATTTATTTATAGTATGATATTTATAAATATATTTCAATGTGCTAATTGCAACTTGCGCTCATCAAGTCAAAATATTTGAGTAATCCCCTGCCGTGTGATGAATTATTATTTTAGTTTTTTTTGTGTGAATGCTTTCAGGCCATTTTAGATAATTGCCATTGTATTCGTCATTTACTTGATCTACAGTTTGTTCGCTTGGATAATTATAAACTAAATAATCTGTCGCCATGCTTGCTTGATATTCAGATCTTTTTTGATCAAAAAATCAATTTAAATCTGATTCATAAAGTGTTTGTAATTCAGCTTCTTTTTGTGCTTTTAATTGAATGTCTCTTTGTTTTTTTGATGAACTAGCAAATCTCAAACTTTCATCTGCTCATCGTTGTTGACGAGTAATTAAATTTATTCAAGGCAAATTCCAATCAGATGCAAAAGTATTTGATAAAAAAAATCAAAAAAAACAAATCAATCAGAAAAGTATACCGAATCGCCTTTGAAAACCGCGATTACTTAACTTTGTTTGTGCTCAAAGTTTTTTAAGCTCTCGGCATAACTCAATCATCCAAAAAAACTTCGTTTCACTGGTTTTTTTGGCGGTTGAGTATAATATCTTTTTGTTCATATTTGTGCTATAAAGTTATGTTTATAAAATATTGTAAAAAAATTTCGTAATTGGATACTAAACAATATTTTTTTTATTTCAACGAGAAAAGAAAGAAAAGTTTTGACTTGTCATTGCGAGCCTGCCTGCGGTAGGCAGGGAGCTTTTTTTGCGACGAAGCAATCTTGTTTATAACGTATAAGATTGCTTCGCTTTGCTCGCAATGACTAATGTTTATTTTCGTTGCATTAAATATTTTTTTATTTATAAAGAAATTGGATAATTTATATCGTCATTATTTTTATGAAAATTTTTATGAAAAAAAGAAACTGATTTACATTTATAGAAATATTAGTAACGATAGCTGTTTTTTCTATTGGAGTTTTGGCCGTGCTGAATTTAATTGTAAATAATTTGGGTACCGTAGATAAATCAGAAACTAAAATAAAAGCTACCTTGCTTGCCAAAGAATGAATTGAAATTATTTATAATATGAGAGACTCAAATATACAAAAATGACTTGATCGAAATTGCGTTATAATTTCATGAATAGATAATAATGGCAAAACTTCAGAACCAAATTTGTGTGATTGATATTTTGGTTCTTGAATTAGTAATAACAAAATTTTGCAAGTTTCTTTTGATCCAAAATGATATATCCAAACTAAACGATGAGATAATTCAGATTTTAATAATAATTTTTCTGGGAATAGATTATATTTTTTTACTTGAATTATAAATTGATCAAATATTTTTCGATATGGAAATGAGAATAATTTGTTTTCGTGAGAACAAACTTTTTTTGCAAGATATATTTTGTTCACTTGAATTAACGAAGATAAAAATATTTTGCCTGTGAATAAAATATTGAAACTTGAATCTCACGTGCTGCTTAAAAAATGATCTTATACTTGAGAAATTGTTTTGGAAAGTTTTATATGAAATCATTAAGCTGAATGAAAAAAAAATTCTGATTCACTCTTATAGAACTTTTGATTTCAATGGTTATCATTGGCATTCTTTTTGTTGTAATATTAAAAACATATAGTTTTATTTCACAGATAGCTTTTCGCATTGAACAAGAAAAAAATGTAAATCAAGAATTGCTTTGACTTTCACAAACGATACAAAATTTTGCTGATAGAAACACAATCGATTATGATAAATATGAATCAAAAGAAATATTTAATAATTCGTGAATAGTGAAAATTCTTTATCTTTCGTGAGAAGATTGAAATATAAAATTATTTTCTAGTTGAGATTGTATAAATGTGAATGAAAAACCTATATTTTTAAAAGGCAAAAAATGCTGAATTTTTATCCAGCAAGATTGAAAAACATTTGAGTTAACTGACTGAAATAAAGTTTATATGACGCAAACTTTGTTTAAAATTATTCCTTTCGCATCTAACGATAATTATTTAAATGATGAATGAAATAAACTTTGTGAGGAATGAAATTATCGAAAGTGTATAAACAAGCCTTGATTTTGGATAATTACTCAAGCGTACAATATAAATTATTGAAATATTCGAGCGACAAAAATTAATATTCCGTTCGCTCAATTCTTTTAACCTAAATAAATTAATGAGGAACCCAAAAGGAAATATAAGCATACTTGTAATATTTATTTTGTTGGCTGCGTGATTGATTTGAACGCTAACAATGATTTTCGTAAAACAAATTATGAATTCATACGACTCCACTCTATCTTATTACAAATCATATTATCTTGCTAAAGCCTGAAGTGAATTGGCGTTGAGTGAAATTACAAATCGCTGAATAGGATTTGAAAATGTAGTTTCGGCTTGAGATAAAATTTTGCTTCAGAATTTTTTTTGTAAATGATGATGTAAGTTCGCCATGAGCATATCTGGGACTTCGCAGTATTTATCGAAAAATTTTATAGATGATGCTGATTGTCAAAATCCTTTTGTTTTGAATACTTGAAGTGCATTAATTTTGCCGTTATTCAAAGAAGTGCCAGAAAAAAATAATTACGATATTTTTACAAGTCCGATTAAATATCAAAATATGAGTGATGTTTTGTCAAATATTATTTTTACTTGAATAAATATTGCAAACCCGAACGTTTCAATCTGAATTTTGATTGTTGCTTGAGACAAAGAAATATACACAAACTGAATATTTATCCAAACTTGAATATTAAATAATAATTTAATCTGAAAATTTAAATCAGATTTTGAAAATTATTCTAGTAATGATACGAAAATAAATAGTAGATATACCAATGACGATTATATAAACGAAGATTGATTGAAAAATTATTTATTGATTTCTAACTTGGATAACGCCAATCCAATTTCATTTTGCATCAACGTAAAAAATTGAGAAAAAATAGCTACAGAAAAATTTTGGGTTAAAAGTATTTGAAAATATTCCAAAACAAATATCTGATTAGAAGTTGAATATAAACAACCAATCCCAGATTTTCTCGCTAACAGTTATTTGAATTTTTAAAAGGGTTAGTTAATATATTTTTCTTGCAATATACATTCTACTACTCCATCCATAAAACAATCTTTATCTTTTATAAATTTTGTGTTTATGCTGTACATGTTTCATTTTTTGATAATTGTTTCTATTTCTAATATAAGATATGCATTTTCTCATGGCTTTAAAAATTTTCTAAAAGTTCTTTCATCATGACGATATAGTGAATGTTTTCTTAGATGAAGAAATTTTTCATAAGAAATAGGCGATTGTATTCATTGTTGTCTTATACTTAATCATATACCACAATAAAGTGATTGATTAATTGCGGCTTGCATTTGTACAACAGAAACATGATCAATGGCGGCAATGTCAATGACTCATTCAAATTTTGGAAACTTAAAAGTGATTTTAAATTTATTTTTGTCTAAAATTTCTACGCTTTTGGCATATATTATATCTGTTTTATACAAAGATCATAAAATTTCCCAAACATCAGGCGTTATTTCAATTAATGCTCATATGTTATTAGGAATTTTTTTAAAATTTTCTTTTAACTCATCATATTTTTTTTCTAATGAATCCATAATATAATTTTTTATAAATTAAAAGGGAGTTATTCTCGTCTTTTTTTTATCGGTGTTGGTTTGTCATAACAACACTTTTCTCATTCTAGAAATTCTTCAAAAATTTCCAAAATTTGTTTTTTAGTTTCAAAATTCATTCGAAAATAATTTTCATATTTATCAGGGTATGTTTTTTTTATCCAATTAGCATAATCTTTAAAAATACCTTTTAATTCTAATTGTACAAAATATTTTATTTCGTGAAGGGCTTCCTCACATTCATAGCAAAAATATAATGCGCTTACCGCTCATCTTTCAGAATTTATTTCGTCTAACATATTTTGTTCCTTTCCACAATATTCACATACCATAAAAAATGGATCGCCTGGATCTCAATCCCATTCAGCTAACTTCCCATGATCATCAACTTCCATCATCATTTTAAATTCTTTATGCTTTCAGGTCATTTTTATATTCAGTAAATTAAAACTGAATTATAATGTTTATTTTGGTGCTATCGACTAAAAACTATCGACTAAAGACTATCGACTAAAGACTATTTTATTTTTGACTCCAAACAACTTTTTGTTCGCCGTTAACTTCTTTAAATTCTTTCGCTTTTACTTTTATTTTATCTCAGATATTGTAATATTTTTTCCACTCTACTCCAGCTGGAGCTACTATCCAATTTTTGTGTAGCAATCATTCAACTCATTTTACTGTCACGAACATTCCATAGTTGTAACTTAATTTCACATATCATTCATATTCTTGTCATAATTTAATATCTTTGATAGTGAATCAAACTATTTCTGGTTGATTGACAGAAGTAACTTTGGTTGCTGGAATTCACGTTGATGTAATTTCAGATTTTTCTAAATTTTCTTTTGGAAGTAATTTTTGTAATTTTTCCATATTCGGACAAAATTTAAGAAAGTTTTGTAAATCTGTTTTGATTCAAGCGTTGGCATAAATGTCATTCATTTGTTTCAAAACATCTTCTTTGCTACCAATCCAAATCATCAAAGAGCCATTATTTTCTATGTTTATTGTCTGGTGTTGATAAATATCAACGTGCATCATCATTTCTGATCAGTTTTTTAATGGAACTTTTTTTCATTTTTTAAATTTCAAATTAGCCTGATCCTCAAGTCATTTTGGTTTCTGATATCGGATCGCTTTGTGATTGCTATTTTCTATATCAAAAATAATTGCGTCTGGTTCTGCTGTATCAATTGTGAACTCAGTGAAATAATGGATATGCTGTGCGATATAAATATCTTGTAAATTTTCAGCCTCTTGCTGTGAAATTCACATAGCTTCTAATTTGGCTTTTTCAGCTACTTTTTCTTGCAGAGAAAATGTTTTACTATTTCGAGCATCCATCAATCTTTCCAATTGTTTTCTTTCCATCGCATATCTTTGTCTTGATTGCTTTCTAATTTTATCAATTAGCTCCAAAGATCATTCTGGTGTAGAAATATTCAATGTCTTGGTACTAAACGGATCTGAAGAAATACCGTCAATCATAAGTCTTGTATAAGTGGTATATTTTGGCAAAGAAATAAGATCGTTAACACTGACCATATTTTTAAATTGTCCTGTAATAATATCTGCGTCATCTTTTCAAACCGTAAATGCGATAGTTGTTCAAACGTTTCCAAAAATAGCATCTCTGATTTCTGGCAATATTTGGGCAGTATATTGATTTGCAACTATAAGAGATAATTTATATTTTCTAGCTTCGGATAAAATTGTAGTAAACGATTCTGTCGCAAAATTTTGAAACTCATCGATATAAAGATAAAAATCTTTTCTTTGATTTGCTGGAATATTAGCTCTAGACATAGCATCAATCTGGAATTTCGTCACTAATAATGATCAAATCATATTTGCATTATCTTCTCAGATTCTTCATTTACTAAGATTAACCAAAATAATTTTTCATTCATCCATTGCTTTTCTAAGACTTAATTTTGTTCTTGGTTGTCCAAAAATATTTCTGACTAACTTAGAAGATAAAAACTGACCTACTTTGTTTGTGATAGGAGAAATTGCTTCATCTCTTTGTTTATCATTTCGTTTATTAAACTCTGTTTGCCAAAATTTTAGAACGACAGAATCTTTGACATGAGAAATTACTTCTTCACGAAAATTTTTGTCAGTCAAAACTCTAAGAATATGCATCAAAGTTGCGTTTGGATAATCTACTATGGAAAGAACGACATTTCTCAAAATATATTCCAATCTTGGTCACCAGCTATTATCAAACAACTTTTTGAATGTGCTAACTACTCCTGAAGCGACTAAATTTCTTCCTTCTTCTGTGTCTGACTGAAGTAAATTAAATCAAATAGGATAATCTGAATCTGAAACATCAAACATAATTACATCATTTATTCTGTTTGTTGGAATATGTTCTAAAACGGTATCTACTAATTCTCCATGAGGATCAAGTAATGCCAATCAATTACCAGCTATCATATCACTTTTG
>JBBABP010000001.1:54707-55903 GCA_041657585.1 Candidatus Absconditabacterales bacterium
ATTCAAAAAGTAATTTTTTCTCATCTATAATCAGTATTTCAAAGCACAGTTAAATCTGATTTATCTGAATTTTGTAGTGTTGGAATATTCGTAGGATAAGCCAATTTTCTATATAAAGTATAATCCAATCATTTTACAAAATTAGTCATAGTTGGTATATGAAAAAAATTAACAACTTGAGAATAAGTCATTGGAATAAATTTTTCAAATCTTTTTAATTTAATTTTTCAACTAGCTAAAAATGGAGCAAAGGATGAAAAAATATTCCTTTTCAAATGTTCTATGTCGTAAATATCTTTACTATATATTTTAAATCAAATAGATAAATATATTTCTGGTTTGATTTCAGGTTTTTTGAGTTTTTCTTCTTCTTGTTTTTTTTTGGAAGTAAAAAATCGTTTTATAATATCTTTAATAATTTTTGTTAAAGTAAGTGGAAGTTTATAAGTAATTTTAAAATTTATATCTAATTTTGTATCACCTTGTATGGTGTTATAAATCGAAAGAATATTGTTCATTGGATCCATATAACTTCAATCTCTATTGAAAACTTCTTTGTCATTTAAAATAAAATTTTCTGAAAAAACAATATTTTCTTTATTTCAAGCAAATTTCATATCTGGAATTTCCACAAGATCTGATGTTGGAAAACTAGAGAAAAATGCGTTTTGAAAAAACTTTTTGAAATCTTTTGGTAAGTTAGCAAAAAATTTTATATCAGAAGAATTTCATCTGATTAAAAAGTTTATTTTCTTTTTTTTGACACTGACTAAATTCCTTATCAAGGATTCCCAATGGCCAACTCAATGATCATTATCTTTAAATGGTTTAATTTGCAAAAAAACACTATTAGATGTTGTGTCTATATTTTCTTTTGATTTAATTGTTTTTTTATTGGTTTTTTTGGCAAGCATATATCCCAATTTTTGTATGAAACCTAACATTATTTTTTTGTTTTTTAAAAATTATAAATATATCTTTATATATTATATATAATTTCCAAGAAAATGCAAGGATTTGTGAATAAAAAAGGCCTCAAGGGTTACAAAGCTACAAAGCCACAAAGGTTGCAAAGGTTGCAAAGGCAACAAGAGCTTCAAAGCCAAAAAAAGCCTCAAAGCAAGAACTACAACAATGCTTTAGCTTTCTATGGCTTTTATTGCTTTCTTAGCTTTTATTACCTTTATTCTCAATTA
>JBBABP010000002.1:0-24616 GCA_041657585.1 Candidatus Absconditabacterales bacterium
CCTCCAAAGGCGGGCAGGCTTGCTAGACAGTGGAGCTATGAGAAGTTCTTAAAGTACAAGGGGATTCAATTAAATTATCTTTTTTAAACGAATAATTCTTTCATCTAAATTTGGATGTGAGCTAAAGAGGCGAAGAATATTTTTTCCTCCAGAAATTTTGAGTGTAGAGAATTCATCTTGTTTTGTTATCTCTCCTTTTCTTTTTACACTCAAATGTTTTAATTTTTCTAAGGCTTTGATCATACATTCCTTCCCTAATAATTCTGAACTTCATGCATCTGCAATAAACTCTCTTGTTCTTGAATAAGACATCAACACCAACATACCAACAAATCACAACAATATATCCAATACAAAAACGAGAATAAAGTATGAAATTCTTCCTAATCCTCATTCTTCGTCGTCTTTTTTCATGGCAAGATCTATTCAATATGCTATAATCCTAGACAAAAACATAACAAATGCATTGATTATTCATTGTAAGAGAGTCATTTTTACCATATCTCCATTTATGATATGTGCAAATTCATGTCCTAAAACTCCTTTCAACTCTTCATCAGTCATTTCGTCCAAAAGTCATGTAGATATTGCTATTATACTATTATTTTTATTTGGACCTGTGGCAAATGCATTAGGGTCTTCAGATTCATATATGCCTACTTCAGGTCTTTTGATCTTATGTTTAATTGATAAGAGCGTAATTGTATCATACATAAATTTTTCTCTCCCATGAGCATGATCTGAGATGCCCTGGATATGATATATTTTTTTTGCTATTCGTTTACTAATCAAGAGATTGATAAATGCTCATCAAAATCAAAAAAGTACAGCAAATATTGAAAGGCTAAGAATAGTTGAACTTGATGAGTAAATATTTAGTCAGAATACTGATGACACAATATATATTACAAGATTTAACATCGCAACTATGACGATGTTTGTTAGAAGGAAGAGAATTATTGCTTTTATGTTTTTCATAAATTATTTTGTTATAAGCTAAAAATACTATTATTTTCTGTATCTATGTTTTATATATTCAATGAGTATTGGAAGAATCGATATAAATATTATACCTAGCACAACTTTTTCGAAATTATTTTTCACAAGAGGTATTTGCCCAAAAAAATATCCAGCAAGTGTCAGAGGGACTATCCATAAAAATGCTCATATGATATTATATGCAATGAATGATTTATATGGCATCTCACTGACTCCTGCTACAAAAGGAGCAATAGTCCTCACTATAGGCACAAAACGAGCTATTACAATACTTTTTTTCCCATGTTTTTCAAAGAATTTCTTGGTTTTCTCGATATGATTTGGGTTGATTATATTTCTTCATTTTATTTTCCATTTCATCATGATTTTTCAAAAACATTTGCCAATATGATAGTTTACTGTGTCTCCTAGCACAGCCGCAGTAAATAATAAGATGAGCACTAATTCAATTTTTAAATATCCAGATCAAGCTAATGATCATGTCACAAAGAGTAGACTATCTCCAGGTAATAGTGGCATAATCACGAGTCCAGTTTCAACAAAGATAATTACAAAAAGAATTCCATAGAGCAATGATCAATAGTTTATAAATAATTCTTGAAGATGTACATCAATATGAAGAGTAAAATCTATAATTCACGAGATATATTCCATGTATTTTGTATAAAGATAAAAGCAAAAAAAACATAACAGATAAATATCTGATATTTCTTCTTAAGGTTATTTATTCTATATGGTGATTTTTATGATTCAAACAAGAAAATTAAAAGTATCTTTTTTCGAATAAATATATGATGCAATGTTTTTTTTATTTTTTTGAGATGGTGCTAAATATATAATTTCTGGAGAAGGTGTAACTTCTTCTTTTTGATTTTTTTCTTTCTTTGATAAGTATATTTTGTTTTGTATTCTACTTGCTTCTTCATTATCTGAAGAATTTTTTTGAATTTCAGTAGTGAAATTCTCATAAGAATAAAATGAGGAGCTATAACAAAAAAGAGAATTAAAACTTAAAAAGATTATTAATGTAATACATAAAAAAAACTTTATATGTATATTTGTCATATTTCAAATATTATGGAACATATAAATATGTTTATATACACATAAGAATTAGAAATAAAAAATCAATAACAGTCCCCCAACTATGCCTGACATTTAATTATAAATAGTTATATTATTTAGTAATGACTAAGTGTAGTCAGAAAGATAATAAAACAAAAAATTAACTTAAAATAAATACATATGGTTATTATAAGAAAGCTAATTATGTTCAAAAGAGAAAAATATGTGATATACTGTTTTTGAACATTATTGTAGATAAACAAAAAAGGCTTACCTTAATGGTAAAACCTTGATTGGAATCATTATTTTCTAACAAAATCTCATTTGGTGGAGAACATCGGACAGCTTTAGAACTTGCAGATCAGGTATACTTCAACTTCTTAGCTAAAGTACCTTTAGTATATATGCAAAAACTGTTACAGTTTTATGTTAAGGAAGTGAATCCTGATTTCAATATCAAAGAGAGACTCACTTCCAAGCAACTTGTTCTATATTGATTTAAGTAATTCTCTTTTCCGTGCATTCTTTTTGTTATCTTCATTGACCTTTTCCAACATACAAAATAGATCAAATAATTTTAATCCTAATGTATGGTCATCATCTTGCTGTTTAGTCTGTTCATTAGGCTGGGGGATGGGACACATTCCTTTGTCTTGAGTAGTCTCAGACATAAGGAATGTTATTAAAAATTAAAATAGTACGATCCTTATCGGATATGTTGATTTGCTTCACCTCCCACATAGAATCTTTGATCATTCATCAGACGCTTCAATCCTAATGTTTCTGTAGTAGGATTCTCATCAACTACTATTATATCATCATCTGTTTTCCAGTTTGTATATTCTCATACTTCAATGTTGCCTGTTATAGTAAAAATTATTCCATCAGCATCTTGCATTTTCCGGAGAGATCAAACTGTTTCATGTGGTTTGTTTATGACTTCTGTTTGGAATCTTGCTGGTAAAAGCTTAAAGCAAGATCATGTTATAACTATCAAATATATATCTGAATTATTCCCATAATTTTTGCAATGTTCAAATACATAAGTAGATAGCTGAGTTCATTCTAGACTTCTGTAAGGCTTCCATATAGATAAATCTATGGAAGCAAGAATATTTTTCATCGGTATATAATTATAATATAAAACGATTTTGTGTCTGACAAAATGACAAATCATTCTGCAAACCTTTTGTTATATATTTTATATTTATTTATATTTATTATTTGTATTTGTTAAAATGTCATAAAATATATTTATGTTTGTTCTTATCAGCTATCTTCGTAAGACTTTTCAGCTATTGCTTTGTCAAGAAAAGTCATATTTAATATTGAAGACTTTATTCATAGGCCTTTACAGGTGGCATCATTTTTATCATAAAATCATTTATTCCACATAACTCTGGTCAGTTGTTGCTTGCCTAATATTCAACGCTTGCCATGCTCTTTACAGAATATTTCATACATACTATAAATAATATGTTTACATAGTAATTCATTTCATGGTTGTAATCAAATTTCTTGAACAAAGTTAGCTACTTGATCCTCTTCGCTTGATGATTGAAATTTACTTAAGTACGTTTGTGTCTCTATTTGAATTTCATTTGGGATTATAAATTTTCATCTTACCAGTAGCCTTTTGAGTCACAGAAGTGCCCAAATAAATATACCTCTTGCTTCATTCTTTAATTTTAGTCATAGTTCTGGATCTCACTTATGCTCAAAATTCTCACGGAATGGTACATATACAATTCTTCTACTCATATTTGTGTCCATATGTTTAATAACGGGATCTATATTTGAAGCAAGTATAACCCTAGAAAATGGTTGAAATTCAAATGGATGATCATATCTTTTGCGCCCCTCTATGATTTCACCATCAACAATTTTTCTTAATGTGCCAACATCTAAACGAATATTGTCAGAGGTATCGCTGTCAATTGCTAATAGCTTTCATAGTAGCCTCTCTAAATCAACATCTTCTAATTTTGATAAATTGATTGTGGTACAATTATTAGATCACAACATATCTCTGATAGCTCATATGAACTTGCCTTTGCCATTTCGTCATCATCATTTTAAAATGTAGACCTTACCCCATTTTGTGATAGGCAATAAATAGTGTCATATAACTTCTTGCCACCAATCGATTATCTCATTTATATTTTCATATGATGCAAATATTTCTTCTAAAAATTTTAGCCATCTTATAGGCTTGATCTCATCATAGTTAGCTATATCTTTAGAACTATATGGTAGCTTAGAAAATTTATAATCATCTTTTGTATATGGTCTTACTGACCATGTATTGGTATCTAATATTGTATCATACAAACATATTTCGTTTGTGTTTACTTGTTGAATATGGTGTTTAATAACCCTACTTTCAGAATGAATTTTGATAAATTTTAATGTAGCTTCAATATCTGCTTTTGAAATATCTAATGCTAAAAAATCTTTCGCTTCACGAATAATAATTTGACCAACTTCATTATCATTGAGAACCCTCCACAATCATTCATTATTAAAATATTTAAAGATATTACTGTCGATGCCTTCAAAACATTCAGAACTTTTTAAGTATTCTGCAAAATTAACAGGTATTAACTTACCCTTTGGTGTTAAATAATTGCTTGTATTTATTTGCTTTATATGTTCTGGCAATAATTTGTGAGAGTAATTGTCCTGTACATATTTAATTAACTGTCATTTGGTAATGTTTTTATACCATAATACCCATTGTATTCGTGTTGGTCATCATTTATTATGACTTCATATCATCCCATTAATATCTATCCAACATCATGTAGATTTCTTATTAACAATAATCTGTTTGGTTCAATTTGTATTCTTTTTGAAAGTTATAATATCTCAATTTATCATAGACCTACTACTAATTTCTTTTAGCATTTCTTCATTATTCCATGTTGATAGATATCATAGTATACCGTATTCTTCTGGATGATATATTCATTGATATGGTTTGATTTCAATTTGCTGTTGGTACTTAGAAAGAAATGCCTCCATCATTTGTTGCTCAGTATACTGAATATGTTTATCTACATACACAGTTTTTACTAGAAAGGGATCGGTAGTATCTTTCATATGTAAGAATCATGACAATCTCAGAAGCGTACTGTAATCTTTACAAACTTTGGGGTCTCATTTGAAAAAGTCCATAATACCAGTGCCTATGGTAGCTCGATTATCCTTATTTCAATCGATAGCAAACCAATATAAGTGCAATGAATTCTTAGATTCTACTATCATAGATGGCTTTAGTGGTGACTGATCGACTAATTTCCATTGATCTTGCTTGGACATATTATCTATATCACAACACCAAGTAACAATCTTAGTAGCTGACTCTTTATTTCTTTTGTATTCGATCATATTATTTACACTAAAAAATATCCCTGCTCACTTTTTATTAAGCTCGTATAGTTGTTCCAATAATTCATTAGTTCTGGAACCAGGGAAAATATGAGTCAGACTTTTATCTAATCTTTCTTTATTGTCATCAAAAGTTTGAATGGTACAGTTGTCAAATCCTGGATATTGATTGAGCAAGACCATTAGTTCCTGTGCCATTTCAGGGGTGTATTGTTGTGATAGCATAAATTGTTCCATAATAAATTCATATCAACATAAAACAGTTTATGTTTCAAGGCAACAAAAAAATAATGTATCCGTTATGGATTTGTTGCTACTTGAGACATTAAGGCATGTTTTATATTAGTTTATGGGACAACATTCTTTTGGCTTTTTCTATGTATTCCTTTGACATATTTTCTCTATGTCAGCCATAGACTTATCAGAATACTTGATGAATTCTCTTTGATGTTTAAAAATATAATCAGAAAGAATCCTCCTAAGTAAACCTGCTTTACTATAACCTTCACCATGGCAATAACGAGAGAACATCTCTTCTAAAGTACTATCCGTGGTGAAAATCAACCTAGTTTTTGTCATCTTCAGTGAATCTAATTATTTAAAATAGGCTTAAGCTACAATATATATATAGTATATTTTAAAATTTTCAACACATTTATATGTGAAAAGTGTAAAAAGATATCTTTCTGGGACTTATTATTGCTGAATGTATTGTTTTCTAACCTCCAATGTGTATAAAAAAGACCAGCTAATATCGACCGAATGTTATGCTTTTTAGTATTATCAAACAAATATGTCGCAAGGTCCAGAAGCTAAAGCTAGAGAAAACATAGATCAGCTCTTAATAGATGCTGGTTGGATTATACAAGACATGAAGGAACTTAATATCATGGCTAACTTATGAGTAGCTGTTAGAGAGTTCCCCATACCATGATTTGGAGAAGCTGACTATCTTTTATATGTAGATGGGAAAGCCATATGAGTGATTGAAGCTAAGAAAGAATGAGATACTTTGACTGGAGTGGAGACACAATCAGCCAAATATAGTGAAAACTTTCCTAAGTTTGTAGATTGTCGAAGGAAACCTTTGGCATTTTCCTATCAATCCACTGGTGTTGAAACGAGATTTACCAATCACTTAGAGCCTGATCATAAAAGTAAGGATGTCTTTGCTTTCCATAGACCAGAGACATTACTTGCATGGGTAAAGAAAGACAAACAACCATTAGAACTTTTGAGAGCAATGCCTGAATTAATTACTAAATGACTACGACCTGCACAAATAGAAGCAATTAATAAGCTTGAGAAATCATTAGCCGACAATAGATTGAAATCACTTATACAAATGGCGACTTGAAGTGGTAAAACATTTACTGCTTGTAATTTTACTTATAGACTTATCAAAGATGGATGAGCTAAAAGGATATTGTTCCTTGTAGATAGAGGCAATCTTTGAAGACAAACTCACAAAGAGTTTCAACAATTCACTACTCCAGATGATGGAAGAAAGTTTACTGACATCTATAATGTACAAAATATGAAGACCAATCATATTGATGATGTAGCTGTTGTTGCTATCTCTACTATACAAAGAATGTTCTCTATGTTATCAGGACATGAGATAGATGAAGAGATGGAAGAGAAATCAATGTTCGATGATGACAATATCTTGATGAAAGAAGTGGAACCTATCAAATATAATCCCAATTTCCCTATAGAAAGTTTTGATTACATCGTTGTTGATGAGTGTCATCGTAGCATATATAATCTTTGGAGGCAAGTATTAGATTATTTTGATGCCAAGATTATAGGACTAACTGCAACACCAAGCAAACAGACTATATGATTCTTTGATAATAATCTTATCATGGAATATAATCACGAGAGAGCCGTAGCTGATTGAGTCAATGTAGATTTTGGTGTATACAAAATAACTACTGAGATAAGCGACAAGTGATCTAAAGTAGAAGCAGGATACTATATCGACAAGAGACATAAGCTTACAAGAAAGGTTATGCAGGAAAAGTTGGATGAAGATATGTTGTATGAAGGTAAAGATATAGATAGATCCGTAGTTGTTCCAGATCAGATAAGGACAATTATCAAAACATTTAGAGATAAATTATTTACAGATATATTGCCTGGTAGAACTGAGGTACCCAAGACACTTATCTTCGCTAAAAGCGATAATCATGCAGAAGATATTGTGAAGATAGTTAGAGATGAGTTTGGTAAATGAAATGATTTCTGTCAAAAGATAACTTACAAGACAACAGGCAAGAAGCCTGAGGAGTTATTACAGGATTTTAGAAATAGTTATAATCCAAGGATAGCAGTCACTGTTGATATGATTGCTACTGGTACAGATATCAAACCATTGGAAGTTGTGTTCTTTATGAGAGATGTAAAATCACAGCTCTTATTTGAACAGATGAAAGGAAGATGAGTAAGAGTAATAAATAAAGCTGACTACCAACAAGTGACACCTGACAATGATGTTAAGACTCACTTTGTTATTGTGGATGCAGTAGGTGTATGTGAAAGAGATAGAAGTGATATGAAACCATTGGAAAGACAACCTAATGTTTCTTTTGAAAAGGTACTACAAGCTATAGCAATGGGCAATACTCATCCTGATGTTGTTTCTACTTTGGTATCAAGACTTATCAGGATAGAGAAATCATTTAATGATGATCAAAAGAAAGTACTGGAAGAGATATCTTGAGTTCAACTGAAACAACTTTGTCATAATATCGTAGAAGCTACAGAAGAAGATGTTATTGTCAAAGCTATCAGAGAGAAACACAACCTCGCACCTGACCAAGAACCAACAGAGAAACAATATGAAGATACAAGAAAAGAGTTAGTGAAGCAGGCATTGAAGCCAATCTACGATCCTAAATATCGTGATAAGATATTAGAAATTAAAAGAGATAATGAACAAGTGATAGATATTGTAAGCATAGATAAGCTTATATTCTCTTGATTCTCTGAGGAAGCAAAGTCATCAGCAAAGAATTTGGTTGATAACTTCCAAGAATTCCTTGAAGAACATAAGGACGAATTGGAATTGGTGAAAGCATATTATAGCAAATCATATAAGAATAGGGTTTCATATAAGGATCTCAAAGAGTTTACTACACACATAGAGGCGAAGCCACTACTCAAAAATCCTGAACTTATATGGAAAGCATTAGAGTCTTTATATCCAGAACAAGTCACACCTACTGACCAATTCTCTACAACAGATTTCATTCCTATGATATCATTCTTAGGTCATAACCAATCTATACTTCAACCATACAAATATATTATCAATGAGAAATATAGTGAACGATTAGGGGAGATGAAAGCAGAAGGCAAAGAGTTTACTCCTGAACAATCAGAATGGTTAGAACTCATGAAAGATGAAATTGCAAATTCTGTGGAGCTAAGTAATGATAGCTTTGAATATGGTATGTTAGCTCAGAAATGATGATTAGGTGCAATATATAAAGTGTTTGATGGATCATTGAGTGAATTAGTAGATAGTATGAATAAGGTTTTAGTTGAGTAAAACAATCCATGACAAAATTTATAGAAGAAGAAGTGGTAGTTAACAACAATAGTATTGATAGAGTTTGAATAACCAAAGACTATAAATCAGCCATAGCTGAATATATATGGAATTGATTTGATGCTTGAGCTTCAATAGTAGAGATTAAATTTGATACTAATGATAAAACATGATTTCTGAATGGGATTGAAATCATAGATAATGGAAGTTGAATAAGTTATGATGAACTTAAATTTAGTTTTAAACCTATATTAGACTCATTAAAATATCATACCAATAATCCTTCGTTTTATACTCGTGGGAAAAAGTGAAGATGAAGATTCTCTTTCATATGTTTTGCTTCCAATGCTACACGAGATACAACATATGAGAACGACAAGAATAATAAGCATTACAATTATCAAATAAAAATTAGTGGTGGGAATAAAAGCAAATATCAATGTAGTGAATCAGTAATTGAGACAGATAAACCGACCGGGACTCTTGTTAAAATTACCAACTTGGATTGAATATCTAGATTTGATTTGGAATGAACTGACTTTATGTATTTTCTCAAACTTCATTTTGCGCGATTTCTGAGCTTGAATAAAATAAATAATTACAGGATCATAATAAATGGACAAGATATGGAATATAAAGATGTAATAGATATTTCCAGAGAAGAAACGATTTCGTTGGCAGATGATGGGACGAAGAACAAATATGATTTCAAACTGCATTACATTTTATGGAAGGACAAAATAGGAGAAGATTCCCAAAATTATTATTTGGATAGCAAACAGAAACAAAGACGATTCGAAGACAATCAAACCAATAATAAATGAGATGGATTTTATAATAGCCTTTATATTATCAGTGATTTCTTTAATGATTTTCATGTCGTGGATAATAAAGGTGATAAGGATTCTTGCTTGTTAATAACAAAATACCATAATGTTTTTAAGAAATTAAAAACCGAAATTAGTAAATTTCTGTTGGCAGAGAAAAGAAAATTTTTGAAGTCAAATTCTACAAAGCTTATCAGGAAATTATATGAGGAAGATGTAATGCCTATCTTCTGAGAAACAAGATATGCACAAATTATGAAAGAAGACTTCGAGAATATAGTAAAGGAAATATACATATATGAACCTCAAATCTTTGAGACATCTTGAAACAAACAGCAGAAAAAGACCATATTGGAATTTCTGAAGTTGCTACTTGATGATAACAAAAGAGAAAAGATAGTTGATGTTATGAGGAATATAATAGATTTAACTGACCAACAGATAGAAGACTTTTCAAAAATTTTGCAACAAACATCCTTAGCTTATATAGTTAATCTTGCGAATTTTCTTCTTAATAGAAAGAATGTGATTGTTCAATTGAATAAATTAATATTTGATTTAAAGAAATTCACTAATGAGAGGGATCATATTCAAAAGATAATAGAAGAAAATTATTGGTTATTTGGGGAGCAATATCATCAAGTCAGTGCAGATAAAAATTTCAAGAAACTTGTAGAGGCTTATCAAGAAATAATAGACAAGAAGAAAGATAATGTGGATAATAAATTGGATAGTGATAATAAGAGGGTTGATATCTTTTTATCAAGAATTAGAAATTTATCCTCAAATAACCCAAACTATTCTCCAAGAGAACATATCATAGTAGAACTCAAAAGACCATCAGTAACTATAGGGAAAGAACAATATCGTCAAATAGAAGACTATATGGAACATATTAAAAACACACCAAGCCTTTCAGGAGATTTAGATCAGTGGAAATTTTATTTGGTGGGGAATACATATGATGAATTTATATCTGATAAACGTCAAGAGTTTGAAGATGTTGATGATCCTTTTTTGATTGGTAGATCTAAATGAAAATATAGAATATATTGTTTATCTTGGACAGATCTATTTACCGTCTTTGAAAATTCACACAAACACATATATGATGAGCTTAAGATAAATGATGAGAAATTATCATTAGAATTATGATTAGATATACTTGATCCATCAAGAATAACATCAGATATAATTACAAGTAATATTTTAGATTATTCAAAATCATGCAAACAGTAAAACTCAGAGACATATTACTTAACCTAGAATCAGGCAAGCGCCCTAAGGGATGAGTTAAAGATATAAAAAGTTGAGTACCGAGTATCGGTGCAGAGCATCTTTTTATTGATGGATGATTTTGCTTTGATAAAATAAAGTATGTCTCTAATGATTTTGCCAAAAAGATGACCAAATGAATTCTAAAAAAGAACGACATATTAGTCGTTAAGGATTGAGCTACTAGTTGAAAAACTAGCCTTGTAAATGAAAATTTTCCATTTGATTTTGCTGTAATTAATGAACATGTGTTTTTGTGTAGATGTCCGGACACTATTAATTCTAAATATATTTTCTACTTTCTTTACAGCAATACTGGTAATGCACAAATCTTAAAAGATTTTAGATGAGCTGCACAATGATGAATTTCAACAAACTTTGTAAATTTAGTTGAGGTGCCATTACCATCATTATTTCAACAACAAGCTATCGTTGATGAAATAGAGAAGCAATTTAGTAGATTAGACAATTGATCACACTCCTTAGAGAATATAAAATCTAATCTCAAAAATTATAAAGCATCTGTTCTAAAGTCTGCAGTTGAAGGTAAACTGACAGAACAACGAAGAAAGAAGAATAAGCATATAGAGCCAGCTTCTAAATTATTGGAAAAGATTTTAGCTGAAAGGAAGCATAAGCGAGAGCAAGAGAACCCAGGAAAGAAATATAAAGAGCCACCGAAGATCAATGCAGAGTGATTGTCAGAATTACCTGAGTGATGGTGCCGAACTTCTCTTGGAGAATCTTATTCTGTCTTTGTCTGAGCTACTCCATCAAGAAGTAATAAAGATTATTGGTGATGAGATATTAAACGAATAAGTAGTTGAGAGGTACATTTTAATGATATCTATGATACAGAAGAAAAGATAACTAAGACATGATTAGATAATTCTTCAACAAAAATCCATCCTTCATGAACTATAATGATTGGTATGATTGGAGAATGAAAGACAAGATGACAAGTGGCAATGCTTAAAGTCAATGCTTGTCATAATCAAAACACATCAGCCATAGAAGTAAATAATAATTTTCTATCATCAGAATATATATATTATTTTCTATATAGTTGTTATCAAAAGATGAGAAGTATTTGATGAGGATGAAATCAGAAAGCTTTGAATAAGTGAATTATCGAAACAATAATTGTTCCACTTCCACCGTTACAAGAACAACAAAAGATAGTCCAGGAGGTAGAAGAGAAACTATCAGTAATTGAAGTTATTTCTACCATCATAGAAGAAAACATCAAGAGAGCTAAACAACTTAAACAATCCATACTTCATCAAGCTTTCACTGGACAATTAGTTCCTATGGAAGATGACGATAAGTGAGTAGAACAACTATTGGCTGAAATAGAAAAGACCAAAGCTATGCTTGTATGACAGAAGAAGACTAAGAAATCTAAGCAGAAATAAATTTATTTATTCTATATCTTTGTCTCATGAAGACTTATGAAAACAAATTGCTTATATTAAACTATCCTGACGATTGGCAGTTATGATTAGAAAATGTAGAATGATTATCTGCCACATTTTATCCATCATTAGGTAATAATCAAATATGACCATTTTTATGAATTAGTAATATGGAAATGCCAGATAACTTGCCATATTCAATTGATGAATTTGTTCTTGGTGTGGAGAAAAGACTTAAAGTTTGAACTGAAAATTATGTTAAATCAAATGAAAGGACTTTATTAATTAATAATCTACCTGGCAAAGAATTTATAATTGAATATTCTGAAAATTGACAAAGATTTAAAGCAAAACAAATATGTTTGTTTGGGGTAAAGATAATCTATATTATTAATTATGGGTGATTTATTGATATGTTTGACATGTTTATAAATGAAGCCAATAATATTATGAATAATATTATATTTAAAGAGATAAACACAATAGAGACTTATAATAAACACAAAGTATATAAATATAAAAATTTATTTACATTAGAATATCCTTGAGATTGGACTTATAATGATAATGATAATAGGGTAGAAGTTGCTTTTAGCCCACCTAATTTCAGCAATAGGCAGACTGTTGCAATATTGGTTGAACCTATTTTACAAGAAGAGACTTTAAATGAAATTTATTTAGCAAGAAAGCAAAAGCAGAACGATTTGAATGATTATCATGAAATAAAATGTGATGATATTATAATTAATAATATTCCAGCAAAAGATATAACAGAAGGATGGGTTGGTATAGATGGAATTAAATTAATATGAAGAACAATTATCTTAAATAAAGATAATTCTCTATATATCATTATATGTATTTGAACAGAAAATGATTTTTGGAGATTTGTTAAAGATTTTGAAAACATAGTGAAATCATTCAAATTAGAATAGTTTTTAATTATTTATTTAAATTATGACTTTAGACAAAGATCAAATCGTTTCTAAAATTTGGAATCTCTGTAGTGTTCTAAGAGATGATGGAGTAAGCTATTCAGATTATCTTGAACAGATTACCTATCTTATCTTTCTTAAGATGGCTCATGAGAGAACTAAAGCACCATATAATCAACCAAGTATTATCCCTAATCAATGGTCTTGGGAAAGTTTGGCTGATAAGGATGGAGACAAACTTGAAGAACAATACAGACATTCGTTAGAAAATCTTGCTAAGACAGCTGGTATCCTTGGTATGATTTTTAGGAAATCACAAAATAAGATTTCCAACCCTGCTATGCTCAAAAGAGTTGTAAATGAAATTGATAAAATAGAATGGAATATACTTGGTGTAGATGTAAAAGGTGAAATTTACGAAGGACTTTTATCAAAGGTAGCTGAAGATACTAAGTCAGGAGCTGGTCAATACTTTACTCCAAGAGTGCTTATCAATACTATGATTGAAGTATTGAAACCAAATATAGAAACAACTATTCATGATCCTTGTTCTGGTACTTGATGATTCCTTTTGTCAGCTCATGACTATATATTACATCATGGTAATTTGGATAAAGATCAACAAAAGATACTCAAAACTAAATTGATAAGCTGATCTGAACTTGTGCAAAGCACAGCAAGATTGGCTGTAATGAATATGTTCTTACATGGTATAGGAGAGAATGAAAGTCCTATTACTGTATGTGATAGTTTGCTTTCTGATCCATGAAAGAGATATAAGATGGTAGCAACCAACCCACCTTTTGGAAAGAAATCTTCAGTTGCATTTACTAATGAAGCATGAGATGAAGAGAAGGACGATACAGAAATTTTGAGAGAAGATTTCTGGACTATTACCAAGAACAAGCAATTAAATTTCTTACAACATATACATACAATACTAGAAATCTGAGGTAAAGCATGAGTTGTTTTGCCTGATAATGTATTGTTTGAATGATGATCAGGTGAAGTCGTTAGAAAGAAACTATTACAGCAATGTAATTTACATACCATACTCAGATTACCAACAGGTATCTTCTATGCTAATGGTGTAAAGGCGAATGTTATATTCTTTGATAAGAAATGAGCTAGTGAACAAACACATACAAAAGATATTTGGTTCTATGATCTTAGAACAAATATGAAATTTTCATTGAAACAAAGCCCATTGAAAGTGGCTGATCTGAAAGAATTTATTGAATGCTATAACTCTGATAATATCAATAAGAGAACTGAGACACGAAGTGAATCAAATCCTGAATGAAGACGAAAGAAATATACTTATGATGAAGTCATCAAAAGAGATAAGACAAACTTAGATATCTTCTGGCTAAAAGATAAATCATTAGAAGATAGTGAGAATCTTCCTGAACCATGAATTATAGCTCAGCAGATAGTTGATGATCTAGAGAATGCATTAGAACAGTTCAACTTGATTGAGAAAGATTTAGGTAAATAACAAATTCACTATTATTTTATATATATAATATAACTTATGGAGAATCCTTTCGAAAAGCCAATCATGCTTAAAATGTTTGATGAGTTCCCATTTGCATTCAAAGATTTATTTAATCTCAATAAAGCTCTTTTGATAAATTTTACTGTATATGAGCTATTCCCTTCCTTTTGAAAATCTCTTCCATCTGAAAATTTTGTAAAGTGAACTCATTTAGATCTCACAGTCATAGATACGATAAAAGAGAAGCAGGATTTATTGATAGGAGAAATGCCATTTGGCCTTAAGTTCTTAGGTAAAACAGAAAATACAAATACTAGACTTACTGGAGAGCAGAATATAATACTTAGGACATTGTCACTTCTATCTGATGAATGATATGCTATTTATCCTGTGCCTCAATCAGTTTATGTTTGAGCAAAGAATCAAGATTTTATACATATGCTTAATGAAAGATGATTCTATATTAATGCAATATTAAACACTCCCAAGAATCTACTACCACAGACATCATTGGAAATTAGTTTTCTAATTATTTCAAAGAAGGAACAGAAAGAAATATTTGTAGCAGAGATTACAGCAGAGTCAGACTATAAAGTAATCCTAAATAGATATAGATGATCTCAATCAGATAATGAAAATAATCTATTTAATGGCTTTTTTATTGATTTTAAATCATTTGAAAGCTTTGGGAAATACAAAATAAAATCACAGCTTCGTACTTTAGGAGCTCAATACAAGGATTTCACTACTTACAAATTAAATGAAATTGCTGATTCTATAAAACATAGAGTATGAAAGAAGATTAATGATGAAGAAAATACAATTTATGTCCCTAGGATTTGAAGATCCAAAGTGGTTGCAAAATTAGCAGACTTAACTTTAAAGCATCATAATTACTACATAATAAATTTAAGGAAAGAAATTGCTGACTCTGGCTATGTATCACTTTATCTTAATTCAGATATTTGAAAGCTTAATTTAGAATATCTAAGATCATCATGATTTATAGAGGTCATTAATAAATCAGATCTAGAGAGTGCAACTATTCCGTTACCACCTCTAAATGAACAAAGATACATAGTACAGACGGATTCAAAAATACAAAGACTTAAATCTATTATGAATAAATTTGAAGAAGATATAGCATTAAATCCTATGAGTTCTCACACACTTCAATCAAAGCTTGATGATCTACTTGAAACATTGGATGTCTTATCAAAGTCAGATAAAGTTTTAGCATTAATAAGACAATGAGAAAGCAAAACTGTCGAGTTCAAACAAACCCTTAAGATGAATATCAAGACTAATCAGAAGGACAAAGAGATGGAAAGAGCATGTCTAAAGACAATAGTTGCATTTCTAAACTCTGATTGATGAAATTTAATTATCTGAGTAAAAGATGATGGGGAAATATATTGAATTGATAATGATGACTATAAATCAAATGATGATTACTTAAAACATTTTCATAATTTAATAAGAGATAAGATTGGGGAGGAGTTCTTCCCACTGATAAATTATCATATAGTAGATATAAACCAAAAGAAAATTCTTTTGGTGGAATGTGGAATGTCAGATACCGCATGTTATTACGAAGGAAAAGAATTCTTTGTGAGAACAAATCCAGCTACTGATAAATTGGAATGACCAAAACTAGTTGAATATGTTGGGAGGCGTTTTAAGAATAAATAATAAAATAGTTAATGAGGTGAGGTGGGAATATATAAGATAAAGAATTTTTTGTATCTATTATGAGATAGGATAAATTAGCTATGGTTTAGATTTCTAAAGAATTGTTAAAGATTATTTAATTTTTATCACCAATTAAAATGAATGATATGAAAGTAAGGAAGAAATGAACCTTCTCTATAAAATCAGCAATAACCGTAGCAAGTGTCTTCATTATAATTTTTGGAATAGTCACTCTTGATTGGTTTAGAATTGGTTTTGGTGTTATCTTATATCTATTAAATTTTTTGTTCTATTATATAAAGCAAAGGAAGTATCTAAAAGACAATGAGGTTTACACTTGATATAAGATAGTCTCTGACATAAAGAATGCAATTTCAATACATGTAATTAATGAAGATAATTATTGATCTATATGTTTATTGTTTTATATTTGATTAGTCTCTTGAGCCATAAATTATTTTCATATGAATAATACACAGTCGTTAAACTTATTTAATGCAGTCTTTCATGACATAGGTGTAAAACACATAAAAGAAGATCAATTATCAATAATTATGTTTAATGCAATAAAGAGTGAAAAGAACATTAAAGTCACTTCATTTTGAATGGAAACATTTACTCGTTTCCTTGATTTATGAAAGACAAGCCTATTAGATGTAGAAAAACATCTTATGAATGATTTTGGTACAGTTAATTTTAAGTTATAATAATTTATTTTTATAATAAAAATCTCATGCAAAAGTATTCAGTCAATCATTATCTTATCAACAATCTATTGAATGACATTCAACTATGACAAATTGCTATTCCTGAAATTCAAAGACCATTTGTTTGGTCTACTATAAAAGTAAGGAATCTTATGGATTCTCTCTATAAAGGATTTCCTATTGGATATATTATTGCATGGAAGAATCCTGATGTTAGACTTAAGGATGGCACTATTTCTAGATGAAAGAAAGTACTTATTGACTGACAACAAAGAATAACCGCACTTAAAGCAGCAGTGCTTGGAGATAGTATAGTCGATAAAGATTATAGGAAAGTGAAAATCAAAATAGCATTCCACCCTACCAAAGAAGAGTTCCAAACATGGACTCCTGCCATTGGTAATGACAAAGAATGGATAGAAGATATTTCTGTTGTTATGAGTGCTGATACTTCATTACTTACTTTTGTATCTGAATACTGCGATAAGAATCCAGACTTAGATAGAAAGATACTTGAAACGAATATAACCAAACTTGTTGATATCAAAAACAAACAAGTTTGATTTATAGAACTTTCAGAGAATCTTGATATAGATACAGTGACAGAGATATTTATTCGTATTAATAGTGAATGAGTCCGTCTTTCAGAAGCAGACTTTGCTATGTCAAAGATAGCTTCTCATTCAGACTTTGGAGTTAATCTTAGAAAGTTTATTGATTATTTCTGTCATCTTTCGAGGGAACCAAAGTTCTTTGAGACACTTAAAGAGGTGGACCATGAGTTCGTAGCTACTGACTATTTCAAACAAATCTCTTGGCTTAAAGATGAAAATGATGATCTTTATGATCCCGACTATTCAGATGTAGTAAGAGTTAGCTTTACTAAAGAATTTGAAAGAGGCAAACTCAGTGAGTTAGTCAGCTTATTATCAGGAAGAAATTTTGAAACAAGAATGTTTGAACAAGAAATCATGGATCAGTCCTACCAGAGATTAGAGAAGGGTATCTATGAATTTACGAACGAGACGAACTTCAAAAGATTTATTATGATTATTAAGTCTGCCGGATTTACTATTAGTGATCTTATCAGATCTCAGAATGTATTAAACTTTGCATATATTATTTATCTTAAGCTTAGAGAAACAAAAGAAGATCCAGGCAAGATAGAGAGATTGGTTGCTAGATGGCTTGTGATGTCTATCCTTACAGGAAGATATTCTTGATCTCCAGAATCTACATTTGATTATGACATCAAACATATTTCGGCTGAGGGTGTAGAAAAATATCTTAAAGGCATAGAAGAATCACAGCTATCTGACGCCTTTTGGGACTTTGGTCTGGTAACTGAATTGGATAAATCAGTTATATCTAATCCATATCTTTGACTATTCTTTGCTTCACAAATTAAAGCAAAAGACAGATGATTCCTTTCTAGAGATATTACTGTCGCTGATATGATTATTCATAGGTGAGACATCCACCATCTATTCCCCAAAGAATATCTTAAGAAACAATATAAATCCAAAGGAGATTACAATCAGATTGCAAATTTTGTATATGCACAACAGGAAATTAATATCAAAATATGAAAGAAGGCTCCAGAAGAATATATGAAAGAGGTTTGGGAACAGATAGAATGAGGAGATATGAAATATGGAAGCATAAATAACAAAGCAGAACTGGAAGAAAACATGAAACAGAATTGTATTCCTATGTGATTTGAACACATGACTCTTGAAGATTTTCCAAGGTTTCTTGAAGAAAGAAGAAAACTTATGGCACAGAAGATAAGAGGATATTACTTTAGCTTGTAATGGGCAGATAGCTAAATTTTTTAATAATTTTATTTATTATACAATACTGCATGCTATTAAAAGATGTGAAATTTAAATGTCCTCATTGTAAGTCTATTGTTTCTCAGATTATGGCTGCATCATGAAACACAATGGAAGCTAAGTTTTATTCAGATGGAAAGACAGTTTGACCATATCTATTAGATGATGATAGATCTATTTTTCTATGTCCAATATGTAGTAATTATATATGGTTTGAAGAAGCCAAACTACCATCTTTTATAGACAAAACATTCAACTCTGACACCTCAGCAAAACTAGTAGAATTTGAAGATCATCTAAAATTACTTGATACCAAATATATGGAAGACCCGGCAAAGGAATTACATATTAGAAGACGAATATGGTGGTGATTTAATGATAGGTTAAGAGATGAATCGTCATCTGTAGATCAACTTATTACATCTGAAACTGAAAAAGACATATGGAAAACCAATCTCCAAAGACTTATAGAGATTCATCAAAATGAAGGATCGGACGAATATGATAGTATGGTACTTGCAGAGTTATTAAGGCAAGCCAATAGATTTGATGACAGTATGAAAATGCTTGATGAGATTGATAATGAAGAATTACAAAGAGCAAAGCAGAAAATATATAATGCCTGCAAAGAGAAAAATCCTTATTTGATCAGAATATAGACTTTACTTCATTTGCTTAAAGAGCTCATCCATAGGTATGTGCAATTGCTTTGCTATACTTTCTATATTATCTAGTGTAATGTTAGTCTTCCCATTCTCGATTAGTCACATATGGGTCCTATGTATCTTGCACTTAGAGGCAAATTCTTCCTGTGAATATCCTTTCTGTTTCCTTAGTCTCCTGACTGTTTCTCAAAATATTTTTTTGGTATCTTCCATTATTTCTCTGGTTATAGAGTAAATAATGTGTTATATATTATGCCATCATATAAAACTACAGTATGAATACCGACAGTATCTATACCACATTTGCTATTGAAATTATAGTATATCTTTGATAATATATATACAAATAACGATTTATTTATAATTTAAATAATATGAATTTTATTAGAAAGTTAACTACAAAAGATCATATAGAGATTCATATACTTGAGTCAACCATTATGTCATTGATTAAACTACAAGATCAATGATTCGATTTAAGTATTAATCTTTTGGAATTATCTCAAATTTGATGATTTGATAAGTATGACAATTTTAAGGATAGGGTTGATTTTGGACGTTCACTTGCAGATCATTGGGCTAGATTAAATATGAAATTTAAAGAAGCAGGATTCATTGAACTTTTTTTACAACTTATTTGTGTCTTATGAAAAGACTTCTTCGAAAGCATTGATAAACAAGAGAAGGAGAATATATGAATATATAATATGGTTTTATATGGTTGTCAAAAAGATTATCTTAACGGTATAGATAAGCTTGAATGACAAGTAATAGTTGATATATCAGACAATCATGATTTAAAATTTGAACTCAAGATGATTAAAAATCAAATGATAAACATTAAATTCATGAATGCATTTCTTGTATATGAACCAGAGATTGCAAAAAAAATTAATAGCAATATATATTCCTTTTATGCTAACTTCGTACTTAGCCTGTTTATAGTATGACTTATGGCACATCAAGAAAAGCATAAAGATGATGATAGAAAGTTAGTCGTATCTCATTGAGATATACCAAATATATTATCAAGTATATTTGTTTTTAAGAATATGAAATAGTTTTATTAATATCATTTATCATGTCTTTTATAGAATGAATAGAATATATGTGAATACAGGATCTTATAGATTACTATAATTCTCTTGATGATTCAGCTAGGTCGCAAGTAGAGAAAATGGAGATAGAAACCAGGATAGAAGAATTAAGATCAGAAACAGAAGAGGCAAGAGCTGAGGCTGAGCGAGAATCTTATGGGCATATTTGATATGCTTATGACGAGAAATTATTTGATAAGGAATGAATACATCGTGACACTTGAACAAATAAGAATTCTAAATGAGAACTAGAAATGGTTGAATCTGATGGAGATTTGCCTTTCTAATAATCTATATTATGAACAATAAAACATACGCGAGAAACTTTTGAAGTCTCTCGGAAATTACTAAAAAAATAAATATTATATATATAAAGGGGTATACTACCTATACTACTATCTCTATATATTAAATTAATATTATTATTAATATATTATGTAGTACATAACTGTGCTATCTATTTTCTTATATCTCAATCTAATATTTTTATATCTCTTCTCTTTCTTTTATCTTACTCACACTATAATTCTAAACTACTATATTGCTATCTAACTTATTCTAAACCAATTACTTCATAAATATATTTTCTCAATATATATTACGATTATGATTTATCACTTAGCCCAATCGGCACTTGAGATATTTGCCATATGATTGATTCGTAAGAAATAGACGGTTGTGGTATTGAACAAATCAAAGATAGAATTCTCCAGAACCAATGGAAGATATCACTCATGAGTAGAACTTTCTCGCTGATGCTATATCCTTTGAACAAGAGATGATGACGAAACTCGGCCTAGTCGGCCAGGAGCCAGGAAACTTGGAGAGTACATCGTGTTATTCCACAGTCGTATACCTACCTATGAAGGACTAGTTCCTTCTTTTTTATATTATTATTTTATTACCATGATTGTAAAATCACAAGGTCCTCCTGTTGCCTTCTTATTCCTATCTAATTCTCTAGTCCTGATCAGTCAGGACTTTTTTTATATACTAAAAAAATCACCATGATTAATAAATTCCAGGTTATTGAAGACTGTATCACTTATTTATCAAACTCTAAAGACAAAACCTTCTCTTCCTATAGTGTGCTTCGTGGCTATGATAGAGCCATTGAAGATCTAAAACTATATCTTGAACAAGAAAGAGAAGATTCTGACTATGATGATGTTTCTGAATACTATTATGATAAGTATGCAGATTTGGCTTCTGATTATAAATATAGTTTCTAATTTGTACTTACAAAACTTTTTATTCTTAACCAACTATTATCATGCTAACAGAACAAGAACTTATGGATAAATGATTTCACAACAGAAATCATATTACAGGTCGCTTTTATACAGGAGAAAAGAATCAGATTACCCTTAACCAATCTTGATTCAGTACTCATGAACGACTAACCTTTAATCAAATTCGCAAGAATTGATATAAACTTCGTAAAGGATCAGAGTGAATTGAAGTCGTTTACTCTGAACCTATAGAACAAGAAGACTTAGATTCTGATGGGAACCTTGTAATCAAACATGTTCCAAGACTTGTTAAGCACATAGTGTTTAATTTGGAGCAATTGGATAGTATTCCTAATCAAAATTCAGTCGATTTACCTGCGCTTAACTCAACCGAGGTAAGAGGCTGATACAATTTTATCAAGACTTCATATCAAAATCAAGACAAAGTTTACGGTGATGGTATGATTACACAGAAACAGCGTCTGTATTTAATCAGACTTATAGAGTCAAAATATTCAGACGAAAGAACTAAGGCAGGTTTACTGAATAAAGTAAACGAACTTTCCAAGATCGAGGCAAAGCAAGCCATAGCTAGAATGCTTGAAGAGGCTAGGTAGCTTTGGGTGATTTTATCTAATAAGACATGCTAATATGATCCACTCTCGCTGACCTCCATTTAGTCTGGTTGCTCTCATCTATCAATCTTTTGAAACATTTTTATTAACTTTACTAATGTTTCTCCAAGATCGGCTCTTTGTATGTCCTTCCTACGGGCTTCCTTGAGTCGATCTGGAATAAGATCTTCGCCCTTTGTGATGTTGTTCTCCAGATAGTATTCCTTTATTGCTTCAACATCAGAGCCTTCCAAATGAATGACTTCATAAGTTTCTGAATTTACTTGGAGTTGAAACTTTGGATGACTTATTAAAAACATTATATAGTTGGTTAAAAAATAAAATTGCTACTATATATACATATATATTGTTATATATTGTTATATATTGTTATATACAATCTACACTTTCGGAGGCTTTATGAGCATTGAATTGTAGCAATATTGTTTTTTCTTACCTTTATAAGGCCAAGGAAAATAACTTTTGCCATATATAGGCAACCAACGATAAAGAGAATTTGTAGATACCTCAAACTTTTTAGCTATCGTTCTGATCCCTCAGACTCCCAACTGCCATGAGTAGATAGCATATTTTTTGAAAGTGTCTGTATGTACATATTGTTTGGAGCAACTACTAATGTATGTCCTATGGCATTCTTTACATCTATGTCTTTGTCCTCAGCATTTAGTCTTCCCATATTTTATAGTAAGAATTGATTCACAATAAGGGCAAATTAATCAATCTAATATGGGCTTAATGCTAAGATTAGGCATATATCTAAACAATTTCATGGCACGCAGGATACGATTTTCTACAGCTTTGGTTTTGTACATGGATAAATATTTAATTTATAAATTATCTCTTGAAATAAAGAGTGTAATTATCAAAATTACTTCGATTTATTTATCATCATAATATGGCAGATATAGAATATATTATCTATGTAAGGAAATCTACTGATGAAAGTTCTGGTCATCAGACACAATCCATCCCGGATCAGATAAAGAAGTGTGTGGATTATGCCAATATGAATGACTTAGTAATAAAATCTAAGCCTAAAGATTTTGAATTTGAGACAGAATTTGATATCAAAAAAGAAGATAATGATGATCCGATGAATGCTGATATCTTCAAGAAAACTAGAGGTTTATATATCATCAAAGAGCAACAATCTGCTAAAGTACCATGACTTAGACCCAAATGGAAGAAGTTAGTTTCAATGATTAAGCAATGAAAGGTCAAATGATTGCTTAGTTATTCTCCTGACAGGCAATGTAGAAATATGTTAGAGTGAGGAGAACTTATTGATTGTGTGGATAATGGATTAATAGATCTGAAATATACTAACTTCCATTTTGAAAATACTGCTTCAGGCAAAATGATGTTGGGAATATGGTTTGTTTTTAGCAAACAATATTCTGATAAACTTTCTGAGGATATAACAAGATGAAAGAAATCATCTGTTGCCAAAGGCAAGTCTCAATGAAGATATAAATATTGATATTACAGGGACCCTGCTGATGGTTATTACAAACCACATCCTGTATATTTCCCATTGATTAAAGAAGCATTTCAAATGAAATTGTATATGTGAGCTAGTGATGAATACATAGCTAAATGGTTAAATGATAATTGATATATCAGAGAGAATAAGAAAGAGTCCAAAACAGTTAGTGGTAAGATGTTATACATGGTTTGGATTGATGAATTTTATTATTGAATATATATCTACTGAGATTCTATCGTTGACATGAGGGAAATGAATCCTTTTTATCAACCATTGATAACAGAAGATGAACATTGTGTACTTTTAG
>JBBABP010000002.1:24626-45670 GCA_041657585.1 Candidatus Absconditabacterales bacterium
GATAGATCCAAGAGGAAAGACAAACAAACATTGCTCAGTACAAAAGAAGATAAGTATGCTGAAATACGACCATTGCCTAAAGGAATGTTTAAGACTCCGGATGGGTATGCTTTTGTTCCTTATGTTTCAAGTGTTGCTAGATTAGAAAAGAAACTATTTGAATTAAGGAAGGAGCATTCAGACCTTCAACTCAAAGATATTGTAAAGCCACATCAAATTAGATATAGAATGATGCAAAAGGTATCTAAATTTTATTGATTAGAATTTACTTTTGATAAGATAGAGGAAGTTGTTCTCAAACTTTTCAAGAGTATAAACATTACGGACAAAGAATATAATAAGATGATTGCAGGTGTTTGAGATAAGTTAGACAAGATAAATCAAGAGCATAAAGAATTGTATAACAAGAAACTTTTACAACTAAATAGGGCTAAAAGTAAGAAGACTGAATTCATAAAATCAAATCTTTCCATTAAAAGAACATTGGATGAACAGAAAGTATACGAATCTGAACTTAAAAGATTTGATAGTAGTATTGATTTTATCCAAAAGGAACTATTAGGTATAACGGAGAGTGAAAGAAATGGCATGGTAGAAATACAAATTTTCCTTGATACCTTAAGAAATGTAGCTTGATCATATAAAGATGCTACCTATGTTCGAAAGTGTTCCATAATTAATTTTTTCATTTCGACCATATCTTTAGATAAACAAAAAAGGCTTACCTTAGAGGTAAAACCCGATCTGCAACATTTGTTTTCCTGATTATCTGGAGATGATGGGAATTGAACCCATGTCTAAAAGGCATAATCAACAATATCTACCATTATGTTTCATTAATTATCCTTAATTTTTTGAGTTGATAATAACGGATATTTTAGCCAACAAACAGGCATAGATTTTTATATTATCAACTTAGATTTTCCTACTTAATCAAGCTTGAACTTAGTAGGAGTCAGTGTCAAGCGTCAATGTCCACTAGGCTAATGAATAGCTAGGAACGAGAGCAAAAGCTCTTTTAAGTGATTTGTTTGCACTTTTTTGATGACGAATTTATACTCTTACGTCGTTGAGTAATGGCAATCATTAACTATGAGTTCCTCTTATCGAATCCAGAAGCATCCCCATAATAGTTTATAGTGAATAGTGAACAGTAAGCATAACTCATCACTCGTCACTAACAACTATATATATTTCCTCACAAAAAGCAACAAATTTATCAAAAAAACTCCGCAAAAATTTATTACGGAGTTTAATGCTAAAATTTATTATTCAGATTTTAATTTTCTGCATTATTCTCAGGCATTCTCTGAATTATTCTCAGACATTTTTCTTTATTTATATTTTCTTATAATTTTTTTAACAGGAGCTTTGATAATTTCTTTTTTTACATTATTTTTTCCATATTTAGCAGAACCTAAACCAATTATAGGATAAAATATAAAAGGCAAGAAAAATAATCATACTCCAAATCGTTTTGATTTGTTGAATTTTTTTGCAAATGAAAAAGTAAGATCATAATACAAATATATAAATCAGATTACTCACAATATCATCAAAATTTTTCCGAGAGCTAATGATCAAGCAAGTATCATTCAAGGAGACATAACAACTAATAAATAAGGGATCAAAAGCAAAAAGAAATATCGCCCTGGTTTACCTGCGATTACTACGTAGGTATAAAAATTGTGTCAGCTGATTATAGCTTCATATCAATTGTAGCCAGCTTTTTTGAAAATTTTCCAAAACACAATAAGAAAGAAAATAAGTAGAGCAAATAAAATTATTAACGCACCTACTCAAAAAGTTTGCATCAATGCTGTGAAATTTGCATTTGATCATTGCATTGTTGCCAAACTTCATGATAAATTTACGAGATTTCCGAACATTAAAAAAAATTACAATATAAAATATATATTTACTATTCAATATTATGTTGATTTCAAGCCATTTTTATTTAAAATATCCATTTATCTAATATTTGATATTGACTTTTATTGCTATTTTATTATTATATTATTTTTAATTCAGTAGCAAGACATAATTTTATTATGGAAGAAATTAATAGAAGAATATTTAAAAATAATAAGAATTTTAAAAATCTGGATAAAACTTCAAGAAATATTTTTTTACAAAAAATAAATATTTGAAATCATAATTTTGATATTTACAATTTAGAACATTTGTCAAAAATTTTAAAAAAATCTGAAACTTTATCTAATATTTTTGAAATTAATCAAGCAATAGATTTGTTTCAATGATGTTTAAATTGAACTGTTGATCTTGATAATTTAATAAGTGCTTATAATTTAGTAAGCATAAATTGAGATATTAAATCAAGTGATTTTTTCCTTTATCACGAAAGATTTTTGGAAATTCAAAAAACTAAAAAAGAGATTTTATCTTCTTTCAATAGTAATTTTTGAAAAAATATTTCAAAAAAACAAAGAAAAATTATAAATCAAAAAAAACAAGATCTTTTGAAAAATTTAAATTCAGAGGAATTAAACATAAATTATCAAAAAAAAGCTAATTTTAAATCATTTTCAAATATTGAAGAATTAAAAAAAATAATGAAATTTTTGAAAGAAAAAAAAGCAAAAAAAATAGCTTCGTGATTTTTTCATTCAGATTTTTATTATATTAATTTTCTTTGAAAAAAATTTAGACTTGAGTTGGATAATGATTATAAATTTCAGAAAAATAATATTACTTTAATAGTTGATACAAATATAAAAATAAATCAAGGACGAACTTCATTACAAGATATTCGATCAAAAAATTGACCAAAAGATAAATTTGAAAATATGGTAAAAAATCTTTCTAATAATCAAGATTTTAAACTTTCGAAAATAGATAATATTTTGGATATAGAAAAAAATTTTGATTATATAGATTCAAAAGAAAAAGAGCTAAAATTAAAAGACGATTTTGAAAAATATTTATTTAATTATGAAAAATTTGAATATAATAATTCAAAATATTCTTTTGCAAAAGAAATATACAAAATATGATCTAATTATTTCAATGATTTTATAAATATTATAAAAATTTTTTATGAAAAAAACAAAAATGATATTAAATTTTTAGAAAATGAATCTAATGTTGATAAACAAAAAATTAATCCAGAAGTTATATTATCTTTAAAAAATAAATTAGCTAATTCAGATATTTGTAATCAAAATTATACAATACAAAATATTTCTGATAGATTTTTGAAAAAATTATTATTTGATATCAAAAAAAGAGAAAAAAACAGACCAGATACAACGCCATTATTTATAGATTGGATAATGGTTTTTGATAGTTTTTTAGAAAATATTTTTTTACAAAATCAAAAAATAGTTATTCTTTGAGATGATTGAGATATACAAACAATATTTTTGATTTTTATCAATGAAATATTGCCAAGGTTTTTTTCAAAAAAAATGATTGAAATTACTAAAGAAAAAGCAGAAAATCAGAATATTAATTTTTCAAAATTTCTTAATAATTTTTTAGGTAAAAAGAAAATTGATTGTGAAAAAGATTTTATAAAAGATTTTAGAGATTTTTTGAATAAATTACAAAATCATTTTGATTGCCCAAAAGAAGATATTTTATTTCAAATATTTTCTTGTTGACAAAATGGCAACCAAAAATTAATTAAAGTTAATATACCAAAAATAGTTTCAGAATATTTGAGATGATCAAACAATTTGGAATTTTGAGGAAAAAATATACTTGAATATTCTATAGAAAAATGAATCCCTTTGACTACTGCGTTTGATGAATTGACTTCTGATGCAAAATCTATTGAAAATAAAAATTAAATATATAAATATTATGTATAAATAAAATAATAAAAGATTATGAGTAAAATAATAAAAATAAAATGTCCATATTTAAAATATCGTGAGGAATACCCAGTTAATGATACTGTTAATGTTAATGTCATTGAAATGCCTGATGCTATTCTTATTTGTGACGAAAAAAAAAGCACAATAGAAGTTAGGTGTGCTAATTTAATAATCCCTGTAGATGCAAGTGGAATAAAAAAAGAATTAGGCAATCTTTGTAGTAGGATGAGTCAGCGCTTTTGTCCTTTTATAAAAGAATAATTTATTTATACTAAACCGCTAACAGAATATTAAATAATAAAATCAACATTAATTTTATCTTCGTGTATCACGAGGATTTTTTTAAATATTGAAAAATAGATGGAATAAATTAAAAATCAGATTATTTTACTTTTTTACAAAAAAATATGTTAAAAGAATTTATAAATTTTTTGAGCCAATACAATGTTGTAGGCATTGCTATTGGGCTTTTGATTGCAACTAAAGTTTGAGAATTAGTAAAATGAATTATAGAAAATCTGATTACTCCTATGATTTTGAATCCTATTTTGGTTAAACTAAGAGTAAAAAATATTGAAGAATTATCTTTCAAATGAGTTTTGTATGGTAAGGTAATTTCTACTTTGATTGATTTTTTGATTACTGCATTTTTAGTTTTTTTGTTTGTCAGGTACGCACATATTACAATACAGGCAAAATAATTATTCCAAACTTTTTTTTAAAGACAGAAGTTTTTGTTTCTGTACATCAGAAATTAATTTACTTTTGAGAATAGACTGAATATATCATTGAAAAATTGGTCATACAATTTGTTTGATACTTGCATATCTTTTACTTTCTTCTTTTCAGTGATTAAGTTCATTTTCTCGTCGAAGTTGTAGTTCGGCTAATTTATTTTCTAATTCTCAGACATTTTCTTTTCTTAATTCTCAGACATTTTCTATGCTTTTTGCTAACACAGATTCAGGCAACAACAAACTTATTTCTTTTGCTATATTTATCAAAGGATTTCGCAAATCAGATGTTTCTATAAATTGATTTATATAGTCTTGATAAAATAATGAAGCTGAAAGGATTTCTCTATCCATTTCAAATTTAGTTTCAACTTTTTTTATTTGACGAGTAAGAAATTTTCATTCATTTTTTGCAAATTGTTTAAATTGATTTAACAAAACTTCATATGATGATCAAGTTTTTTCTGCCAAAAAATTAACGTAATGATCTTGCATTGAAATATTATTTATATTCAAAATTAATCCAAACATTGTGTTCAATATTTTTTGTTTGTCTATAGGTGAACTTATATCATTCACAGCCAAAAGTTGATTAAATATTGCTACAAATCAATCACTGGCTTTTTTCAGAATATTTTCAAATATTTCTTTTCAATTTTCTATATTAGCTAATTCGTCTATATCTTTGATTCATTCTGGAAGTAATATTTTTTTTGGAAACAAATCATTTTGATAGGCAATATTTAATGCTCTGATGGTTGCTATTTGTCATGCTTGATCACTATCGAACAAGAAAAAAATATTTTCCGTGTATCTTTTTAACAATTTAACGTGTTGTTCTGTGATTGAAGTTCAACAAGTTGCAATTCCAACAGGGAATCATAATCTTTTTAAAGCAATTACATCCATATATCATTCTACGATGATCATAAAATTAAATGCTTTGATTTCTTGTTTCGCCCAGTTAAGTCAGTATAAAATATTTGATTTGTCGTATGCTTTATGTTCTCAGCTATTTATATATTTTGGCATATCATCAGGGTTTATTGATCTAGCTCCAAATCAAATTACATTTCACATTGTGTCAAAAATAGGAAAAGTAATTCTGTTTCTAAAAAATGAGTAAATATCTCAACTTTGATTTTTTTTTGCTAACGAAGCCTGGATCAAATCATTGTCGTTAAATCATTTTGATTTTAGATATTGCAGTATAGAGTAGTGGCTTTCTGGCGCAAGTCAGATCCCAAATTTATCAATAGTTTCGTCATCTAATTTTCTTTTTTCTTTCAAATATTTTAAAGCTGGCTCATCTTTGGTCAATTCATCTTTGAAAAAAGTTTGTGCTAATTTGTGGATACGTTTAATTTTTTCTTTTTCATCAGCATATTCTTCAACTTTATTTTTATCAAACTGATATTTGCCGATATCTATATTTTCGCTTTTTGCTAGCTGTTTCACGGCGTCTCGAAAATCTATTCTTTCTATTTCTTGCAAAAATGTTATTACATTTCATCATTTACCACAACCGAAACATTTGAAAATTTGTTTTGTTGGAGAAACCATAAAAGATGCGGTTTTTTCGTTGTGAAAAGGACAACAACCAGAAAAATTACTTCAAGCTCTTTTAAGCTGAACATATTTAGCAATCGTGCTTACTATATCTGTTTGCGATAAAATATCGTCGGTGAGTTGGGACAAAATTAACGGATTAAAAAACTAAAAGATTAAAAGATTAAAAAGTCATAAAGGCCACAAAGGCTACAAACCTGCCTGCGGTAGGCAGGGGCTTCAAAGTCTCAAAGCAATAAAGCCAAAATATCTTTTAGTGCTTTCTATAGCTTTTATAGCTTTCAAAACTTTTATTTCCAAACTCCTATTTTAGTTTAAAAAATGTTAAGACTTTTGCAAAACATTTTTTGTATAAAATAAAAAAGCCTCGTAAATGTGTTACGAAGCTATTTTATTTTGAAAATTCATAATTATTTTCTTTTCTTTACAAAATATCAAGTGACAAACAAAAGTCAAAGAATAATCAAAATTAATCAACCAATCATTTCTTTAAGAACATACAGTCCAAGTATCAACAAAATTATACCAATAATTGTATAAATTTTTTCTTCTGTAGTTGAAGTTTCCCATCGATATTCAATTTTACTTCCAAATTCTTTGCTTTCAGCTTTCACAACATTAGCTTCTTTTTCTATACTTGTTGCAAACTTTTTTACTCTTTCTTCAACTTTTCAAACAGAATTTCTTTTAGCGAAATTTTTTTTAATTGCCATTTTTTTTATATTAAAAATAAAACTTCAATTAGAATAAAGAATTATTTGCGATTTTCAAGTCTGCCTTGTTATTTTATATATTTTCAATTTGACTTTGATAATTAAATAATTATTGTATCTTGTATAAATATAAAAATATAAATAATAACAAAAAAATTTAGAAAAATGAAAAGTTTATCAAAAATTTTTACAAAATTATTTTCAATTTCAGAAAATAATTTTGTAGATGAAATTAATACCAAAAATTTAAAGAACAGGGTAGGAATAATATGCGATATTGATTCGTATATTCTTCAATTTAAAAAAAAATGTAACGAAATTACTGAAAATAGTAATCTCGAACATCAAATTATGTTAATTGAAGATGAGGCAATAAGCCTTATTGATGAAATTAAATTCACTATAAACAAGGCGATGGAAATCAATCGGGAAGAAGGCAGAATTTAGATTCAGACTTTTATTAATTATTTCTATTGGTAATTTATACTTGGAAATGAAAATATAACTAGAGCGTTATTGCGCATCTAGTTTTTTTATACTCAACATCTAATAGAATCTTGAATAAAATATTTTACATTAGCTCGTCCCGCAACGGCGGGGCATTTTTTGTTTTTTGTTATTTTAATTTTATTTGCAGTTGACTTGTGTCCAACGTTTGCTATGCTATTGTTTGATTTTAAATTCAGCACAAACAATGGATTCGTTAAATAATAAATTAAAAGATAAATCAACACAAACCAGGAAACATGAAAATGTTAAAGTTAACTCTACCTTAACTTTAATTGAAATGTTGAAAAAAGATTTTACTATTTGGAAAAAGTTTTTTTCTTTTTACAAACTCTGCAATAGAACAAATTTGGAAAAAAGAAAATGAATTTACAAAGATTATTTTTTTGCGAAAAATAATGAAATTTTTGATAAAGCGTGATTTGAAAAATGAGAGATAGCTATGTTGTTAAAAAAAGAGTTTCGACAACAGCTTTTGGAAAGAGAGGATAAATTAAATTTTGATGCTGATACTGAAGCTAAAAAAAAAGTTAACGAATTTGTTTGAAGTTTAGTAGATGTCAAAATTGATAAACACAGTGAAAATAATTTTTTAACTGCATTAGTAAAAAGCAAACTTGAAAATAAAAAGCTGATAATAATTGGCAATCATATGTCTCATATGGACGCACCAATATATAATTATATATTACAAATACTTACTGATGATGTGAAAAAAAAACATAAAATTGATATTGAAAAAATCAGATTTGTTTGTTGAGCTTATATGTATTATTCTAAACCAATCAGACATTATAACAATTCTTTTGATACTACATTTGTAATTTGAGTAAATGATATTTGAGAATATATTAGATTTATTTTAGAAAATCTTTGAAAAGAATATTTGGAAAAATTTGAAAAAGAAATTCAACAAACGCTATTAAAAAATAAAGAAAAAGAAATTATGGTTTTATTCCCATACTGATGAAGAGCAAAATCTGATGAATGATGCGACAATGGTTGCAAAACAGAATTACCAAAATGAATAAAAAAATATTTCCAAATAAAAGATTGTGTCTTTTTACCAATGTGATTGATAGGCACAGAAAATATGATGAATTTCAAAAAAAGCTTATTTGGAAAACATATTCTTGATCTAAAAAAATCAAACATATCATTGAATATCTGAAATGCTTTTGAATATGACAAAAATTTATCTTTGGAAAAGATTAATCAAATAATGCATGAAGTTTCAAATAATGCTTTAAAAAAATCTAAATCTTAACCTCCATTTTTTGTAATGGTTGTTTGGTTTTGATATTATTTTTGGATCTGATAAACAATCACAAACTTATTATACGTCTTACAAATCAAATTTCTTCCAAAAGATTCTGATTTATATATTTTTTTGAAAAAAGAGGCAAATGTAATAAATGTACAGATTTGTTATTTTCAACATTTCATCATTTGAAATTTAGTAATTGCAAATAAATATGCTCACTAATAAACGGAACAAAAGGCGCACATAATTTTACATAATTTTTCAATGTTTTAAACAATGTATTGTATGCTGATATTTTATCTTCATTCATTCATGGTGCTCGGAATCTTCTTCTAGACCTCCTAATATATCGATTGTTTAATCTATCTATAAATCCAAGAATTGATTTAGCCGCAATATCTAGTTGATAATTTTCCATCGCATTTTCTATTTCTATTCAAATATTATTCAACTCCGCCAATATTCGTTTGTCCAATTCATTTGTAATTTTGTAAGTTGGCAATTTAATAATTTCTGATTCTTTTATTTTTTCATTAAGATCTCAATAAAAATCTGACCAAATAATTTCAAAATATTTTTCATCGTTTATTATCAAAACATTTTTTCATTTTTCTTTTTCAAGAATCAAATTATAAGCTTTTATTATTTCTACGTTCTTATCTGTGGTTATTATTTCAATATCTTGATTTCTATATTCTTTCATTATATCCAAAACTTTTTTAGCAGTTTCTTTTCAATATTTAGAATCTGAACAATAAATTATTTCAGGATTTGTTCTCAAAATATTTTCTACAAATTTTTTCTCATTTATTTCTTTCTTATCTGTTGTTATTTCTTCCTTATTATCCTGTGCCTTTCTGTGGTCGTCTTCCATTAAAAAATAAATTGTCGGCTTATCATAGACAAAATTATCTACTTTCGCGTAAGTTTCAAAAAATTTATAAGCATTGGTAATTGCAGTTGTGAAATCTTTAAACATTTGCTCAACTCATTTTTCCGAAAATCTAAAAGTGTCGGCCCTAACAGCAGGCGATGTTAGCAAATATAATCTATACGCATCAGCTCAATATTTTTCGAACAAATATTTTGGATCAGGATAATTTTTTAATTTTTTTGACATTTTTTTTCAATCTTCCGCAAGGATCAATCAGTTTATTATCACATTATTAAATGAATTTTGTCACATCACGGCATTGCCATTTATATGCATTGTTCTAAACCAACCTCTTGTTTGGTCCAATCATTCAATAATATAATCAGCTGGATAAATCAAAGGCGAAGCCTTTGTAGGTGAAAGGTGAAAGGTAAAAGGTGAAAGTATAAAGGGGGAATCTCCTTGTCCCTTGTCCCTTGTTCCTTGTCCTTGTCAAACATATCCAACTTGCCCAAATGGCATAGAGCCAGATTCAAACCAACAATCCATCACTTCAGGAATTCTGCGATAGACTTTATTATTTTCTTTAAACCAATAATTATCAACATATGGTTTGTGAAGATCCACTTCAGTTTTTCTATCGTTGTCTCGATAACGGATATTGATTTCAATATTTTTTGGACAGTAAATATATTTTTTTGTAATATAATCAAAATCCTTAAATGCTTTATTTATAGAGATTATTGTATCTTTGTGTGTAATAGTGATAATTGTTTTTGTCGCAAATTTATCATTTATATCAATTGTAAATTCTTTAACTCTTTTGAATACATCATCCATACATTCTCATTCTGGCGTAAGTTTTTGGTTTGTCGGCTTACTGATTGATAAATTTTTTGGATATTCTTTGTTCTGTATTTCTGGCAAAATAATATCAGTTGTTCTATAATCAACATATATTTTTTCATGAATTTGTAATAATTTATTTTCATTTGGATTTTTTAAATAATTTTGAATCTGTTTTTTATTTCGTAGTTCTTGATATTTTTTTTGTATTTCTAAATATTTTTTTTCAACTTCTATAATTTCATCTTTTTTTAATATTTTTTTTAGAAATGGAGTGATAGTTTGTAACGTTCTACTCAATGGAGATAAAATAATTATTATATCTTCATTTTTTAATGTTTCTAAATTTTCCGCCAACTCTTGGGCTTGTTCAATTCACGTTTTATTTAATTCTGTTGAACTATAACTATCATGATATCTTTTTGGATTATAAATTGTTTCAGCATGTCTAATAAAAATATTTTTAGTCAGATTTTTTGATCAATTTTTCACATTTCTCCAAAGTTCGTCTAAATTTCATATTGCGATTTTATCATTTTCGTCATCAACATTTTCCCAGATTGGAATTGGCGCTCATCGATATCTATTTCTGCTTAGATTTCGATCTGGTGCAGATTGAAGCGTATCGCGAAATCTATTTTTCACACTTTCAGGTACAAATCAGATTTTTTCAACATTTGGAACAGTTATTTTTGTCAATTCTTGTTCTTTGATAAATCGGCTTGTGTTTGCTTTTTGTATCAGTGGAGTTTCACATCTTCGACAGTGAGGATAAGAATGAGAATATGATCTTTGTCAGATTAATTTTCAATCAGCCTTTAATTTATTTATTATATTTTTATTCGCTTCATAAACTCTAACTCATTTCCATTCTGGCACTTCATCAGTAAATTCTCAATAGTCATTCACAGACAAAAATAATCGATTTTTTGCATCTTGTCTTGGTAAAAATTTTGCGACAGCTTCAAAATCATCTAATCAAAAAGTTGGCGCGATATGAACTATTCAAGTTCCATCATCAGTACTCACAAAATCTCACTGGATTATTTTAAAAAACTGATCTTTATAATTTTGATCTATTTTACTTTTGTTAATATATTCAAAAAGAGGAACATATTTTATTCAAAGTATATCTTCTCATTTCAAAATATTAATCAGAATATATTCATCAGGATTTTTGTAATATTGTTTCATCAAATTTTCTGCAATCACATAATATTCTTTTACATTTTTATCAAAAACCAAACAATAATGAATATTTTTCCCTACCGCCAAAAACATATTACTTGGCAATGTTCGTGGAGTGGTTGTTCGAGCAAGAAAATTTACGTCAGCAATCTCTGCTTCTTTCGAAAATTCTTTAATTAAAGGTAATACTTTGTGTATTGTATAAAACGATATAAAACGGTTTATTAATTCGCTAACATCATCTATGATTAGATCATTAGTTTTAATTGCGAATCAAAGTTCATTACTACTATCAATAATTTCTACATATTCTAATTTAGTGTGCTTTTCTTTTTCTTTTAATTTAGGAATTCAAACAATAGTCACTTCAAAATAATGAGCAAGAACATTTTTTTTGCCAAGATATTTTCTACATCAAACATAATTAATTGTATTTGTATTTACACCAAGTTCTTCTAAAATTTCTCTTTTAAGTGCATTTTCTAAGGATTCTCAACTATCTACTTTTCATCAAGGTAAAGTCCAAAAATCCCGTCTAGTATCAAAAAATGTTAAATATCTTCACTTTTCATCTTTGATTATCGCTTTTGTTGTTTGTATAAAACCATCAGATGTTTTTTTATATTCTCAATCTGTTTTACATTTTGCATCTTGAATTTTAAATTTCACAGTAATTGCAGGATCTTGTCTATCTTTGTATCATTCATTAACTTCGTTATTTGCTAACGTAGTTGCACAACTTGGACAAAATCGTTGATTTTTGAATCATTTATAAACCAAATTTTGGTCATACATACTTTTGAAAACTCGCAAAACAGATTCCATATAACTCAGATCCATAGTGAAATACGGATTATCCATATTGGCTCGTCTTCAGACATGATCCACAAACCATTTCCATTCATCGCTAACATCACTGACTGCTTTTCTGCATTCTTCTACAAATTTTTCAGCTCAGATTTTTTCTATATCTTTTTTACCATCCAGTCAAAGTTTTTTTTCAACATATTTTTCTACTGGCAAACCATGACAATCCCATCACCAATCTCTGATAACTTTGTATCATTGCATAGTTTTGTATCTTCCGATCAAATCTTTCATCGCGGAAACTAATCAATGTCCAAAATGTGGAGTTCAAGAAGCAAAAGGCGGTCAGTCGTAAGTAATTGATTGTAATTTATCTGATCTTTGATCAACAGATTTTTGAAAAATTTTATTTTCTTTCCAATAAGAAAGCAGATTTTCTATAAGTTCTTTTTGATTCATAAAAAAATTTACACAATAAAATTGGTATTTTTACTTATACAAAAACACACAAAGCTTTCAACATAAAATTATTCATTAAAAATCTGATTTCAAAAAAATTTACGACTTGACTTTATCTGTCAAATATATAAATATATTTTATAAAATAAAAAAAAATACAAACTTAAGTAAATATAAAAATATGTCAGACAATAACAAAAAATACATAACTTCATACGGAGAATATGAAAGTATAGAAAAATTTATGTTAGGATTTATGAAAATTTTTCCTACAAAAATGCCAAAATATTCAAGGGGTGTGCCAGAATGGTTTCATGATCTTGGCCGAGAAACCAAATTTAGATCATTTGATGCAGAACAAAAAATTCTTATCATTTCGAGAGAAACTTCATTTGGGGAAATAGCAAAATTAACTATATATCCTAACCCAAACAATGACACATATTTTGTTAAAATTGAAATAAATTTTGGTATGGACGACAAAACAAAAACAGTAATTTCTGTTTTAGATCATACCCTTTATTCTGCTTTCGGTTTTTCTGATTTGTCTCCTGAACCAGCAGAAGAGTTAATAAAAAGATATGGATGTTCTGCTGCTAGTGTCGGTCAATTTGTTAGATACGAAAACTATCTTAATATGCCTGGTCCTGGGACAGGGAATGATTGCGACACTAACATCTCAATCCTTATTGATGATAAAATGAAAGAAGCAGTTTTAAAACTTATTCAGTAAATAATTTATTAAAAATTTACCCAACGCTTATTCAGTGATTGGGTTTTTTTGATAATGAAAATATATTGAAAAATAAATCAGAAAAGATAAAAATAATTCAGATCACCGCCTTGCGTGATAAAATAAATAAATCTAATTTTTTTAAAGTCTTATTTTATTTTTATTCCATTACTTTCAACAATGAAAAAATTTATAATCATCCTTGTTATTTTAATTTTAGCTTTTCTTTTTTATATGTGATTTTTTCAAAAAATTACTTTCACTATGCAAGAAACATGACCTTATACCGTTGCATATCAAAAATTCACTTGAGATTATTCCAAAGTTTGACCAGTAATGATGCAAATAAATACATTATTAAAAAATGATGGAATCCAGACAAATCAATGAATCTGAATTTATTATGACGATCCAAAAATGGTTTCATGAGAAAATCTTAGAAGTGATGTGTGATATATTATTCAAGAAAAAGATTTAAACACAATGAAATCATTGAAATGAAAATATCAGATCAAAATAATAGACAAAAAATCTAGATTAGTTTCAGAATTCCCTTACAGAAATCAGCTTTCTATATTATTTGGAGTAAAAAAAATATATCCAGCATTGACTAAATATTTATCTGAGAATAATATAACAGGATGAACTGTTATGGAAATTTATGATCTTACGGCCAAAAAAATAATTTATATTATAAATATTAATTAAAACATTAAAAAACTAAAATCAGTTACGAGTTACTAGTAACTAGTTACGCGTCACACGTTACACGTAACTAATCACCACTTTCTAATATTCATTTAATTTCTTTTCGTCATTTTTTTTCTCTTTGTTTTCTCAAAAAAATTACTTTCGCTTTCAATAATTCGTCATCCAAATTTTCATCATTCATTACTTCAATAAGTTTTTCTTTAATTTTTTCAAGATATTCTTTCGGATTTTTATAATCAATTCAATCTACATTACCTTTTAATGAGAAGTTTTTTAATTTTGATTTTTTGTTATATTTTATAATTTGTTGAAAATGATTTCATAAATTTGGGTTTAATTCTTTGAATATTCATGCAATTTCTTTTGCTGATCATCAATTTTCTATAAGTCATTTTTTGATTCAATATTCAACAATTTTTTTGTTAGATAGATTTATTGGTTTGTCCGTTTTATTCATGGTTGAAAATAAGATGGTAAAATATTTATATGTTAACGTATTTTTTATATTTATTTAAAGTTAAAAGTCAAATGGTATTTTTTTAGATCTATTCTTAAATTCACTTCGGGAATTGTTTTTTACTGTTCTCCTTTAATTCAAAGGAGGGGACCCCGCACTTGCGGGGGAGTATTTTTATAAATTTCCCGAAGTTGGCTAAATAGCCATGGCATTTTTTTGACAAAATAAAATTATTAATTCATAACAAAATTTATATTCAGATTTAATTCTCATTTTTTTTATTCTTTTGTCAAATCTTGAATAAATTTAATGGTTGAAATTTAATAAGTTTTTGATATATTTCATATTCAATTTAAAACGTTTAATCGTTTAAATAATTTTTTTATGATTTTTTTATAAATTATGACAGAAGAAAAAACATTATTATGATGAGCTGTTTTGCATCATTCTATAGAGGACGAAATATCAAAATCTTATATAGAATATGCTATGTCCGTAATTGTTTCTCGTGCGTTGCCAGATACAAGAGATTGATTTAAACCAGTGTTGAGAAGAATTCTTTTTGGTATGTACCAGATGAATAATTTTTTTAATCAGAAACACAAAAAATCAGCTAGAATAGTTTGAGACGTAATGTGAAAATATCATCCGCATGGAGATAGTAGTATCTACGAGGCAATGGTTCGTATGGCACAGCCACGATCATTTAGATATCCGTTGGTTGATGGACAAGGAAACTTTGGAAGTATAGATTGAGATTGAGCTGCGGCGATGAGGTATACTGAAGCTAGATTAACAAAAATAGCTGAAGAGATGCTTAACGATATAGATCAAGACACTATTGATTGGAGAGATAATTTTGATTGATCTTTACAAGAACCAATAATGTTGCCAACAAAATTTCCAAATCATCTTTGTAATGGCACGATGTGAATTGCTGTTTGAATGGCAACAAATATGCCACCGCACAATTTAAATGAAGTAATTGATGCTTGTTTGCTTTTGCTTGAAAAGGAATGAAAACCAATAAAAAAAGATACAAAGGCAACAAAGGTTTCAAAGGCAACAAAGGCAACAAAGGATTGAAAAATAAATACACAAGAAGAGTTATTAGAAAGCTGATTACGTGATGAGGAAACAAAAACTAATCAAGAAGTTTCAATTGATGAAATTATGGAAATTATCAAATGACCAGATTTCCCAACTTGATGAATAATGTACGACTCCAACAATATCAAAGAAGTCTACAAAAGATGAAAATGAGGTATTGTCGTTAGGTGAAAAACGCACGTAGAAAATTGAAAACACAATAACATTATAGTTATAGATGAAATACCGTATGTTGTTAACAAATCAGGATTGGTTTCTAAAATTTGAGAATTAGTTGTAGATAAAAGAATAGAATGAGTGACAGACATCAGAGATGAGTCTAGCAAAAATAAAATCAGAATAGCTATTTATATCAAAAACTGAATAGATCCAGACAAGATACTCGTTGAACTTTACAAATATACAGACCTTCAAACAAACTTTAATGTAAATAATGTGACCTTAGTTGAAAAATGAATTCAGCCAAGATTGTTGAATATCAAAGATTTGCTTATGGAATTTGTTGTATTTAGAAGACAGGTAGTTTATCGTAGATCAAATTTTCTTTTGAACAAAGCAAAAGACAGATTGCATATTTTGGAGTGATTAAAAAAAGCGATAGATATAATTGATGAAGTAATTTCTACAATCAAAAAATCTGAAACAAAACAAGAGGCGAAAGATAATCTGATTTCAAAATTTGAATTTACAGATATGCAAGCTGAATATATTTTGATGATGAGATTGCAATCATTGGTTGGTCTTGAAATTCAAAAGATAGCTGAGGAAATCGAAGAAAAGAAAAAATTAATTGAATATCTAGAATGAATTATCAACGATCCTTTGAAATTAGATAACGTGATCAAAGAAGAGTTTGAATATATCAAACAAAAATATTGAGATGAAAGAAAAACTGAACTTTCTCAAGATTTGAGCGTCTACAATATCGCTTGAAGTCTCAAAGCATTCAAAGATGCTGCCGACAAAGTAAAGGAAGATGTGATAGTTTGGATATGAAATGATTTTTCTATAAGAATATTATATCAATCAAGAATACAGGTAATACCAGAAGAAACTATGGATTTGATTTATACTCACAATCAAGATAAATTAATTGTGATTACGGATATTTGAGAATTAGTAGTTCAAAGGCTGAAAGATTTTGGTAGTTTCGTGATGAAACAATCTGCTTTGAATCTCAATGAACATTTTGGATTAAAATGAAAAATTATATTTGCCAAAACGCTTCATTTCCCATACGATTTCTTAGTGTTCTTAACAAATGAAAATAGCATCAAAAAAATTAAAAAAGAATTATTGTTATCGTTCAAAAAATTCCCAACTATAGTTATGAATTTAGCTTCATGAGAAAAAATAGTTAACGTAGAAGCAGTAAGTCCTGGAGATAATTTGTGAATAATTACAAAAAAATGACGGATGTTGCTTTTCAAAAATGATGATCTTAGGCCAATGTGAAAAACTGCTTGATGAGTAAAAGCAATAGATTTGGAAGAATGAGATCAAGTAGCAAATATGGTTTTGCACAAAGATGAACCGTTTATACTAATTCATTCAGATAAAAATTGAAAGCTACTAAATTTAGAAGATTTGAAAATGTGGAAGAGAGCTAGAAAATGAATTGTTGTGATGACGTGAACTGAAAAATTGGAATGATGAATAAGTATCATAGAATGAGCAATTAGAATCAGATTTAAAGATTGAACAATACAAACATTGCATTCAAATGATATTCGTTTGGACGAGCCAGAAACTCCATTGCAAAAAATGGTAGAAAAACATATCGATGTAATTTATAGACCACGAGAAGAAAAAGATGAAAATTTAAGATACAAAGAAGAAAGAAAAAAAGCAGAAAAAGAATGATTGAAAATGGAAAAAAATATGTGAGAAGACTGAACTGAAAAATCTGAAGAATGAACTGAAAAATCTGAAGAAGAAATTCAACCTGAAGAAAAAAGTGAGTAAAACAAAACATTTTTTTATTCTACGTTTCTGACCTCCTTGATAAAGGAGGTGTCCCGATTTATTCGGGACGGAGGATTTGTTAAAATACAAAAAAATTCCAAATTCAAATTTCCCAAACAAAAATTAATTAAAAAAGAAGTCTGATTTAAAAATTAATTTTTTGAATGCCAAATCGCGTAGTAAATAAAGTTATCAAAACATATCTTATAATCAATTCACATATTCATCAGCCTTCTTTCAAAAATCAGGAAAAGATAATTTTCTGACTGATAGAAAAATGCAAGAATACAATTTTTGGCAAAAAATATTGATTTAAATATATCAATTCTATTCAGGATTTTCAAAATCAAGTTCCAATTTCTCATTACAAAGATTTTCAAAACTGGATAACTTATATGCTAAAATGAGAAAAAGATGTCACTTATCCTGGCAAGATAGATTGGTTTGCTACGTCTTCTTGAACTACTTGATGAGTAGGAAAATTTATTCCAATCACAAGAGACAATCTCAAACAATCCCATTTCAAATGATGAATGGAGGCATTAAGTTTATTCGTCAGAAATAATCCAAGGAGCCAATTTTTTAAATGAAAGTGACTTGTTATATGATGATGATTTACAAAAAATCCTTATACTTGAGAAAATAATGTTTGATTTATTTCTGCCATACTTCAAAAAACTGCACCATGGATATGACAATATTTTAGAGAACCTTGTGCGGAAATTTCTTATATGGAAAATCGAGAAGAAAAAGCACAAAGAATGATAGAGGATACAATAGACAAAAATATTACATTTCTAAACTGACAACCATCTTGGTGATCAAATTTTCTTTACAAAGTTTTGGAATATACAGGTAAAAAAAATATTTTAGAAGTCTGGCCAAATTTAGAATTATTTTTTCGATGAGGAATGTCAATCGATCTTTATTTGCCACAATTTCATACATTATTGCCTTCGCCAAAAATGAAATATTATCAGGCTTACAATGCTTCTGAATGATTTTTTGCAGTTCAAGATAAAAACAATATTGATGATATGATACTTTTGACAAGCCATGGAGTTTTTTATGAATTTATACCTTTTGAAGAATATTGAAAAATCAATCCCACGGTTTTGACTTTAAATGAAGTAGAAATTTGAAAAGATTATGTAATTTTGATTACAAATAATTCTTGATTACGAAGATATGTGCTTTGAGATACAGTAAAATTTACAGCTTTAAACCCTTGGAAAATAAAAATTTCTTGAAGAACAAAATATTATATAGATGTTGTAGGGGAGTGTGTAACTTCAGATTATACAGACAAGGCATTATTAGAAACTTGTAAAATCACAGATACAATCGCCACAGATTATATGGTGGCGCCTATTACTTATGTTTGATGAGATATTAGATGAGCTTATGAATGGATAGTTGAATTTACAAAAAAACCAACTAACATCGAAGAGTTTGCTAAAATTCTTGATAGGGAATTAGGAAATATAAATTCATATTATTTTGATGAGAGACATGATACCAAAGTTCTTTGAGATCCAGTAATCCATGCAGTTAAGCAATGAACTTTCTATGATCGAATGAAATCAAAAAATAAGCTTTGAGGACAATATAAGATACCAAAACTTTCAAACGATAGAAATAATATTGATGAGGTATTGGCTATAATTGAATAATGAATTTTTTTAATTCTTGCTCACCTATTTCTTTGGAGGACTTTAATGTTTTAATGTTTTAATTTTTTAATTTTATCTCTTCTCACAAATAATAATAAATCAGATTAATATATTTTTTTCTTTTATAGGAACAATTATAATTCAATCAAAAATACTTTTTATTAACGTTTCCAGATTTTGGATTTTGTGATTAAAAAGCTTTATCTTGAAATTATCATCCTTATGTTCTCGCAGAAATTCACGTCTTTGCAAAAAATATCAGATAATTAATTTTCAATTATTGTTTAATATTCTATAACTTTCCTCGAAGAAATTCTGTAGATTTTCAATATGTTCCAAAACAAAAAAACTGATTGCTAAATCAAAATAATTATCCTGAAAGGGTAGTGTCTTTTCCAAGTCACAAATTATCTTTTCTACGTTCTTTCATGGATGCTTTTTTAATAGTTTTTCTGCTATATCACAAGCAATATATTTTTTGAATTTATAATTTTTCAAAATATCATAAATCCTGCCATCTCAAGCTCATAGATCTATAATATTTAATTTTTCAGTATCTCTTGGTATGAAATTTAGAAAATTATTATTATCGAAACTATTTAAATGTTTGTGGAAATTCCCATAATCATTGGCTATCAGATTATATCATTCTTTTGGATCTTTGATTAATATATGTTTGCTTGAATAGGACAAAAGAAATAAATTAAAAAACTAAAAAACTAAAAGATTAAAAAACTTTATTGCTTTTATAGCTTTCATAATCCTTTATTGCTTTTTTGGCTTTAAAAGAAACTTTTTTTCATATCATCGTCTTTTTTTTCTTGAACTTTATTTAGATATGGTTGCATTTTTTCTTCTATGTTAGGATTTGGACTTTGTAAAAATTTAGTTAATTCAGTTGTTTTTTCTGCGGCTTTTTTGATATGAACATAATATTTACTGAGTTCAGAAACAACATCAGACATATCATCATTTTTTGCAAGAAGGTCTGTTACTTTTTCTTTGAGAATATTATTTTGTTGAAGGTATTCATCAAGCTCTCAGTTCAAAAATTGTATTTCTTTGTTTGCTTCTTTTACATGAGATCTTAATTCATTCACAGTATCTTTGTGTTGATATCTAAGATAAAAAATAAAATATCAGATTAATCATCAAACTAATATCGCTAAAATAATATATCAAGAAGAAATCATTAATAATAATTAAAAGTTAAAAATGAATAATTAAAAATTATTTATTATTTAAATTCAGTATATTATTTTAACCACTGAAATCAACAAAATATTTATTAAGAAAATATTTTAACCCGCAAAGCGGCGTCAAAAAAAACTCTCCGAAACCTCGGAGAGTTTTTAGAAAGCTTTCTTATTGAAAAACTATTTTCATAATAATTTATATACTAGCTTTTCTTTACTGCAGCTTTGAATTCTGAACCAGCCTTGAAAGTAACTACTTTCATAGCAGGAATCTTGATTTTTTGACTTGGGTTTTGTGGATTAACACCTTCTCTAGCTTTTCTTTTTGAAGCTTTGAAAGTTCCGAATCCTTGGATTCTAACTTCTCCAGATTTTTTAACTCCACCAATTACAGTTTCG
>JBBABP010000003.1:0-40788 GCA_041657585.1 Candidatus Absconditabacterales bacterium
CAATATTCACATTTGAAAAATAGAGAATCATATATTTCGCAACAAAACTCATAAAAAAAGATAGAACGTTCAAAATGTTTTTCATAAAAAGCTTATCGGCCCAAATACTTGAGAAAGCAATATTAAAATACCTATAAATCAGATTACAGTTCAAAGTTTCAAAAAAATAAATTCTGAAGCCAAAAGCATAATATATTTAAGATTCGCCCATCAAGCAGAGTATGCAGGAAGATGAGGTTTTCTTCATTCACGATCAGCTAACAAACTTACTGGAAGTTCACACATTTTCATATGAGTAAGTTTTGCCTTCACTACCATTTCTGACGCATACTCCCATCATCGTGATTCCATTTCCATTTTAATAAATGCATCTTTTGTTAATGCCCTCAATCAACTATTACAATCAGAAATTCATGCCCTGAAAAAAAGATTTATAAAAAAAGTAAGCAATGGTGTGCCTATATGCCTATTTTTCCATGGCATAGCTCACTTATGAATATTTCACTTGAGTCTTGTTCACATTACAAAATCATATCCTTCATCAAGTTTAGATATAAATCAATTCATCTCCATAAAATCGTATGTCCCATCAGCATCTCACATAATAATATAATCGCCTTGAATATAAGAAATACTATCAATATATGCTTTTCACAATCATTGTTTTGGTATGCTAATTACTCTAGCTCAAAGTTCCTCAGCTGTTTTTTTTGTAATTCATCAATCAGTTGAGCTATCCATAATCAGACACTCTCATTTCAAATTATATTTTTGAAAAGCTTCAAATACTCTATTGATAGCATATCTGATTACTGTTCATTCATTTAGAGCTGGAATTACTACGGTTATAAATTTAGATGTCATTATTTTTATTATAAAAAATTAAATAATTCTGAATTATTTTATTTTTTTTCCAATAACTTTATGAATTTACAAGGGTTTCATCAATAAATTCAAGGATAAAGAATACTCTTAGTAACTATAGATCAAGCTCACACTATGACATTATTACAAATATGCACACCAGGCAAAATAACAGAATTCATTCATATAAAAACATGATCTCATATTACGACTGGCTTTTCAATCATCTCTCAAACATATTCTATTAATCATAATGGTGGATGAAAATGAGAAAGTATTTTAACTCATCTAGTAAGCCAAACATCCTCTCATAATGTTACCAATTCAGGAGTTCTTCAATCAATATATACATCAAAAGCAAAAAAAACTTTTTTAAAGTTTTTAAATTTCACTCATCTTATTTTATGAATCCATCATATCAAACTATGTGGAAAGACAAGAATCGAAGCAAATCGTCACAAAAATCATTTAATAAATTTCTTTAAATTCCCTATTTGATTCATTTCATTTCTCATTACTTTTTATTACGAAAAATAAAATTTTGAATGATGAAATTTAATATAGTTAATATCAATAAAAACATAAAAGTAGTAATACCATAACTTCAAAAATAAGCATTTAGAATCGGCACAAAAAAAGACATTATCAATAAATTAAAAATTAACATTAAGGCAAATAGAAGCAGTTGATTTAGATTTTTTTTCTCTTTGTTTTTGAATGTAAATTTTTTTTGTAAATAGAATACGATTGTTATATTGAATATCAAAATTCAAACAATCGAAAATATATATTTCCATTTTATTACATCAGATATAAAAAAAGCTATTAATGTATTTCATATCAAAGAGAATGCACCAACTATTCAGTATCTAACAAATTTCAAAATTATTTTTTTTGCAAAAGCATAAATATTTGTGGTCATAATGTTTTTGATCTAATAGACAATAAAAAGGAAAAGTAGGTAATATTAAATAATATTTTACCAAAGAAATTCAACTTAGATTGTTGAATATTTTTTGCTTTTTGTTCTATTTTCTCGTATAATCGTTTTTGAAGATTATAGAATGGATAGCCTTTCTTGTATGATTGTATAACCTTCAATCCATAGAGAGAACATTCTTTTTCAAGTTCAGATAGAGTAAAATGTTTTAGATGTCATATATTTATATCACTTTTATATCTTTTTCATGATTGAGTTGTTAAAATAAGATATCATTTTTTATCAACCAATTGAGATAAATTTTTAACAACTTGTTTCCAATCATATATATGTTCTATAACTTCACTACAAACAACAACATCATATAAATAATCAATATGAATATTTCCCTGTCATAAATCTCATTGAAAAAAATCAATTCAAGGATAATTTTTTTTATTTTGAAAAATAATATCATCAGAAATATCAATCCCAGTATATTTTTTATTTGAAAACTTATTTTTAATGAGCGATAAAAGATATCAATCTCAACATCAAACATCTATTAAAGTAGTGAAAGATATTTTTTTTAATTGTTGAAGAATAAATCTATTTCTTAATCTAACTGAGGGATGATATGAATGTGAATTTTTCTGCTGACTCCACCATTTATTATAATTAATATTCATGATTATATAAATTGAGATAAATGCAATAAACAATAGTATAAATTATAAAAGGAATAACGCTTACTGGATATCTAATAAATGCAAAATGAGTTAACAATCACAACATATGCACATTGGCATATAATGTGAACATAAATACAAATAAAAGCATTATAGTAACTAAACCAAATAACCACATATTTTTCATTTTTTTATATTTCATAACAAACATAATTAATGATATAACAAATAGCAAAAACAATAAAATATAGTCTGGATGATAAAACATTTGCTGAAATGGCGCAATAAAGATATTAGACTGACTAATGTTGGCAAAAAATGAATTAAATAGATTAGAATTTACTTGAATGCCTCAAGTATTCAATGCCACTCCAGTTGGATAGAAAATAAGAATAATTTTATTGAGTACGTAAGCGAAAACAATGGGCGACAAAAATAGTAATTGATATTTAAGTTCTCTAATTTTTCATTTTTTGAAAATATGATAAAAGATGGTGATTGAAAAAAGTGCCACTCAGGTTAGCATGACTCATTCATTTCTGATAACACTAGAAATAAATCAAACGAATAATATTGGTAAAAGTATATTTGTATTTCATCAATAATCTTTTTCCCAATGAAATATCTGATCAATTAAATAAAAAACAAAAACAAAAAGAAATACGCCTGCAGGAAAATTCCAATACGATCAAATACCATGCACAAAAACAAAAGGCAATGATGTGAATATATATCAACTTAAAGTAGCAAAAAATAGATTAGTTTTTCTTAAAAAAATTCAAAACAATATCAATATGGATATAAAATAGAACAAAGCAGAAGCAATATTTGTATATCAATTAATGTCTCATTTTGATGAAAGCAAAAAATACGTATCGGTCAACGGAGCGAAAATATTTCTTTCTAATGCGCTTCATAAATATTCAGGGCTCGATTTATCAAGAACTAAACTTTTATTTTCACTAAATATTTTAGTTTTCAAATCCCGACCAGTTACGGCATCATCATCAAATGTTGGCATATGAAGATTGATAGAAAACACCATAACTAATTTAAATAACACATACACTGTTATTCAGATAACAACATATTTTTGCCAGATTTTTAATCAATTAAATTGTTCTTTTACTTTATGTAAATCTAACTTGATGTGATGAAAAATTTCTTTAACAAATCATTTATGTTTATTGTTTTTATAAATTAATAATCATAAACACACAACAAAAGTAATAACGGGGAATAATAATGACAAATGATTTAATATAATTCACTGCAAAAATAATTCAAACACAAAAAGTGATAATGCTGACACAAATCACAAAGCTAATTGCTCAAAAATATTTATATATTTATGCTGATTGCAAAGTCGCAATATCAACAGTCATGTAAAAAACGCTAAAAATATAGGAATTAAAATCATCTGTTATTTTTTCAAAATATAAATTTTTGCATAAGGCTGTCGAACAATTTCTTGTTGAACAGAAAACGTAAACTCTTTCCAAGTTAAAATTCATCATGAATATACTGGCTCTTTAAAATCAAATGGCGCTTGATTTCAATATGGGTTGTAAAAAAACATATAATTCACTCAAGTAATAACATTAAATTTCACATCAGGATAGATATGATATTTTCATTCAAAATCAAAAGGATACGGAGCTATGAAAAATCATTGAGCTCATTTTGGAACTTTAGTTTTTATAAAATCCAAAAACTGATAAAAATCTGAACTTCTACCAACTCTACCATTTTCCATAATATTGGTTGCTGACATAATCTGTTTATATATTTTTACTTGATTGACCGTACTAAAAAAATCAAAAAATATCCAAAAAAATACCAAAACTCCTACGCCAAATCAGACAGCTTTTCTTTTATTTTTACTATCAACACTAAATCGATACACCAATAAAGCAATAGCCAAAAGAATAATAATTAGTGGAAAGAAAGCCTGATTAATATATTTTCCATTTCGCATAGGTCATTCAAGAAAATTTATTGTTCTAGGATTATATTCTTTGTATTCTAACGCTTGTTTAAATCAGTTTGTAAATTTTTCAAAAAACGATAATTCTCAAATCTGTTGATTAAATTGTCCCCCAGTTAAATTCCCTTGAACTATCACAACCACCTGTGCCTCTTTTGGAACTTGAGAAAAAAATTGCAATTTAGAAAAAGAAAAAATCTGATCAATATTCGCTAATCAATTAACTTGTAAATTTTCTCCTGGATAAATTTGTTGTCAGACCAAAAAGCCATATCAAATCATTCCATTCCCTTCAAGTTTTCAATTTAAATTTAAATAATCATTACTTCAAAGTTTATCCAACAAAATAAAACACTGATTTGCACAAACAAAATCAACCTTTCAAAAATTCTCCTGAAAGCTAACAAATCATTGAGTTTGATATTTTGATGCATTTGTTACAATAGGATTATAATTTTCAAACTGAGCATTAGTTAAATTAACAGAAAAAAAAATGGTAGCAAAGAACAAAAAATATTTTAAAACTGATCTAATCATAATTGTTAAGTTAATAATCTAAAATAAGGAAGTTTGCATAGGCGTATCTATTTTTCTTTTCAAATCATCCAATCATTTTTCAAATGAACGGAATCAATACTGCCCTACCAAAACTTTTTTATACTTCTCAAAATCTATCTGCATTTTAAAATCATTTATATTCAGATTCCTCATTTCTTCAATAAATTTAAGCTGAATTAAATCTCTACTTTTAGCGACAGCTTCTTTTCAATCGAAAAGTTTTTGCTTAATTTCTCAAGTTAATTCATCAATGTGCAAATAAATATTATCAATAGTCTGATATTTTTTTATCAATTCTGATGCTTTTTTTGGTCAGATTCAAGCAACTCATTTTATATTGTCTGAGCTATCTCAAACTAATGCCAAATAATCTAAAATATATTGCGGTTGAAACATAAATTCTTGCAAAAATAATTTTGTGTCAGTTCTAATTCATTTCAAAGGATCAATTCCAAAAACATTCACGTCCAAAAGTTGCTTAAGATCTTTGTCAGACGAATAAATATCTATAATCAGATTTTTGTCTTCTTTGAAATTGTGCACCAAAGTATGAATTATATCATCGGCCTCATAGCCATTCATTGTTAAATTTGGAATTCATAATTCTTGAACAATTTGCTTAGTGATTGGGATTTGGCTTTTAAAATCATCATCCATTTTTTTGCGATTTGCTTTGTATTCGGGAAATATATCGTGCCTAATCGTTTTCGTTGGTGCATCTCGAGCGATAATCAAATAGTCAGGTTTTTCTTGAAAAATTTTAAAAATCATACGAAAAAATCCATAAACAACATTTGTGTTGTGTCAGTCTTTATCAGTCATGGTTGGAAAAGCATAGTACGCTCTGTAAAGAAATCCAGATCAGTCAATTAAAAATAATTTCATAAAAAATACTGATTGATAAAACAAGCAAAATTAATAAATTATATAAGCAATTTAATTCAAGTTGCAATATAATATAATATTTATTTATAAAATATGGCCAAAAAGGATTAAAAGCCAAAAAAGCCCTAATGCCATAAGATTTTAAAAAATAAAATTAAAAAATGGAATATCTAAAAACTTTTGAAAAATTATATATTCGACAAGAAAGCAAAGAATTATTTTTAGAAATATATAAAATAGTAAACGAAAAAACTTTTAAAGACTATTTTTATAAAGATCAAATATTAAGAGCAACTTTGTCTATAAGTAATAATATAGCTGAATGAAAAGAAAGATGAACAAATAAAGAATTTATTAGATTTTTATATATTGCTAGATGATCTTGTTGAGAAGTTAGAAATATGATAATAATTGCTAAAGAATTATTATTAATTGACAATAAAGTAACAGAATTAATAATGGATAAACTTATAAAAATTTCGTCATGAATCAAAAGGTTGATTGATACTAGATATTAAACTTTTTATGGCTTTCTATAGCTTTTTTAGCTTTTTTTTGCTTTCTATGCTTATTTCTTCTACAAAAGAAATGCTTGAATTTTGAAATCAGCTTGCGAAAAACAATAAAGTTCTACTTTTGAGCTGAGAATTGTGAGCTGGGAAAACAGTACTAACTAAATGATTTGCAAAATGATTGTGAATAAATTTTTCTCATGTAACGAGTCCAACATACGCTTATGTAAATATTTATGATGGAAAATTATTGCACATAGATATGTATAGAATAAATATATTTGATGAGTTAATAGAAAAAGGGATAATAGATTTGATTCAAGAATACGAATATATCGTAATCGAACGACCTAAGTTTAAAGAAAAATTATGATTAAAAAATTATGTAGATATAAATATTAAAAAAATATCAGATAAAAAAAGAACGATAGAAATTGGAAAAGCCACAAAGGATTCAAAGGTGTCAAAGGCTTCAAAGCTAAAAAAGCCTCAAGGCCTTAAAGCATCAAAATAATAAAGTCAAAATAGCTTTCTATAGTTTTTATTGCTTTCTATAGCTTTTATTGCTTTCTATAGCTTTTATTGCCCCCTTTCCATATCTGTGAAATATTTTCACGCTTTGTCAACTCAAAGTAATCAGCTTTTGATTATTTTTTTGATTATTTACTAATCCAGCATATAATTATACTAAACATCTAATAGAATCTTGAATAATAAAATTAACATTAATTATGTAAATCTTTACATCAACAGTACCTGCCTACCGGCAGGCAGGTTTGCGCGCCCCGCAACTGCGGGGTATAAATGATATTAATTTGTATAAAATTTTAATAAATTATAAATTAAGATGATTAAAATTAAAAAAATAATGAAATTAAAAAGTTTATTAATCTGAACATTTGCATTACTTTGAATATTTTTTTGAATATTGAAATTATATGCATTTAACAATCTCCCATTTGGTGATAATTTAACATGAATGTTCTTATGAATAGAAAATAATTACACACCAGTTCATTTTAATTATTGATGAAATGATTTTGCTGGAATAATTTTTTGGACAACAAAAACAACATTAAGTTCTGCTCAAAACATAGCAACAGATGAATGAAGATTAGGATGATTTCAATCCATTAATTGTTCATGAAAATTAGAATGAATATATTATAATAATCAAAGATGACGAAGAATCTGGCCATTAGATACATGAAGCTTACAAATACTACAATCTTGAGATTCTTCTTACAATAATTTAACTATGTCATGATGATTTTTTACTGATTGTTATAATGTTTCTGGTTATTCAAATATATCTTGAAATGAAGTTTATTGACAAATTCGACACAATCGATCTTGAACAGATTTTTCTATGATTGCTTGAATAGACTACGACTTTTCATGAAATATACAAACATGAGACTGATTTTCTTGAAGTTTAAAAATATCAAATTCAATTGTTTCGTGACGAATATTTGATAGCCAATGATGAATCTGACTTTTATCATTAAGTTGATCTTTAGATTATTGTTGAGATTGAACAACAAATACTTGAGAACAATGTGACGATTGAAATGCAATTAATTTAGATTGATGTAATTCTTCCTGTCAACTGGAAACACCTTCATGTATGCTTTTGAATAACACACCTAAATATAGTTGAGATTTAGTGACATTTACATGAATAGCAAGTACTGGTGCAAAATTTATAAATATAAATTTTGGCGATGCGTATTCTTGAAATCGATCTTGAACATATACATGAACAACTTCAACATGACATACATACATTCAAAGCTGAATATTAACATCTACTTTAATTGTAAGCAATATTCTTTCATGAAGCCTTACAGGCATGTGTACATGATTAGTTACAATTCAAAATTCAGGGACAGCTATGTGTGTAAGTTTTACTTGAACACCAACAACACTTTATAGTTGAGAAAATATTATTTTCACTTGTACATGAGACAACGTCCAATGATATAGATTAAACATTTTTTTAAGTTGAAACAGTTCGGCTTTTTACACAGACACACAAAATAATGAAACAGCAAATTCATATACTCGAACTGTTAACAACACACGATGATGAAACACTTTTCCTATTTGAAATAATAATTTTATAGCTACATGTACTGTTTTGTGAAGTTGAAATAATACTGGACCTCAATGTGAAACAAATATAAATTTCACAGTAATAAATACATGAATATGTTCAGATCCAAACTTCCAATGAGAATTAGTATTTGTTCCAAGTCCTTATTTAATAAGTACAAACGGTTATGATTACTATTCAAACAGAACTTGAATTACAATAAACATAAAATCTTCTATTGTTTCTAATTTTTATTCAAGTTGAGATTTTTTACAAAGTACATTATCATGAATTTCTTATACAACACATAGCTGATATAATATCACATTAAATAACGTAAATACTTGAAACTACTTTCATACAACATTTATAACATGAGCATGCTGACCATACCTTGATTACAATGATAACATTTTCGTAGATATGCTACCTCCTCCGCCAATCACATGATCAGATATTTTAAGTTGAATTTGTTCAAGTTGAACAATAAATCTGAATTGGAATCAATCAATAGATACATGAGTCGGATTTCAAAAATATACTTGGGAAATTTCAAGCAACACTGGATTTGTTTGAATAATAAATTGAGATATATTAACATGATCAATCACTTGAACAAGCATAAACGCAAGTTTGTTATCATGAGCTACTCGATACCGAAGAGTTAAATCAATCGATTTGTTTTGACAAACAACAACATCAACAACCAAATCATTTATATTATGAAATGAATATTGCACATGATTATCAACTTGATGTTGCACAAATTGTTTATGTAATTCTTGTTGATGAATTGGCATTAGAGCAACTATACCACGAATTAGAAATGCTTATTTAAGCAAAGCTTATATGTCAGATCCATTTGTAGTCGAATGATTAAGCTGATCACAATTAGCTACAGTTTCAAAATGAATACTTTATATAAATTGAACTTGAATTTGAACAACATGAATGATTAATTCTTGAGATGAATTAAATATAGAACTTATATCAAGTAATAAATATGATACCACAGTAAGTTCAGAAATTTCAATATGATGAAAACACGCTACATTTAATATAACAACAAAAATGGAATGAGATTCTCGATGAACTTGTAATATTAGTGATTCACAAAAAGAATCTGTTGAAGAATCATACAACACATTGAAATCAAATTATGAAGACAATTCAGAAACACTAAAAGAATTTTTACAAACAACAAGAAGTATGTTAAAAGATAATATAGATATTACACAAAACTGTTCTTTAAGATACATGTTAGAATTAATTGAATGAGATTTAGATAATCGATGATGAGGATGATGAGATACAAAAAACATAGATACAAGTTTACATATAGCGCCAAATTGTAAAAAATATTGAATATGATATGACTACGACAAACAAGCATATTATTCTATTAGCATGCAAAATAGATATTTCTTTTTGACACGTGATTCTTTGATCAGACATATAGATTATTATAATGCTTGAGATTGTCATATAAATACTTATGAAAATGATTATTGAAATTATACCAATATTGAAGAAAATAAATATATCGCACCAAATGGCAAAATTTATACCATTTCTCAAGAATGATGAAAATTCACTTCTTTAGAATTTACAACTAAAAAATATTTTGATTCATTGAGTTCTATACAAACATATATAGCCAAAAACAATCCAGCAAAATCAATTCGAGATCATAGAATAGACACAACATTTACTCCGATGATACACGTTGCGCCAAATGGCAAAGAATATAAAATATACAAAACAGACAGATGATATATGTCATATAAATTAATGAGTCAGGCAAATTATCACACAAGCTTAGATGAATTAGTAAATTTTATAGATAGAAAAAATAAGATATAAAAAAATGTAGTAGGGGCGATTATCAATCGCCTAAATACATTATTCCAAAAAAAATCTCGCATTAAGCGAGATTTTTTTATTGATATGTTTTTTGAAGTTAATTTTTTCCTACTTCTTTTTTTTGTTGGTTTATAAGTGCCTTCATGGGCCGATAAGCGGCCATTCTGGCCGGCCTAATTCTTTAAAAAACGAACAGAAAAGAAATAATCATAACGGACATCGTTGCAATACCATCCGCTCCCGCCGAAGTATGCATAATTACCATCCGCCAACCAACAGTCCATACATAGATCTACATCATGGAACTCCTCATCGTAAGGATAGCGACAACCAGGAAACATGTTTTTTATATATTTTTCTTGAAAATTATTATATTTTTCTTGTTCATCTTTTCATGGTTGTGCATCTATCATTTTTTCTATAACTCATTTATTTGCTGGTAATCTATCTTTAAATCACAATCTCGCTACTGCTTTTTCACTAAACAGTTGCTGTCATATTAATTTTTCTGACACTCACGAAACATATTCTTTGATATCTCATTGTGGATTTACTTTTACTTTAACGTCTGTTAATTTATATTCTTTTTTCTCTTCGTTCCATATATTTGCTTTTTCTGGAATTATTTTCCATGTTTCATCTGTTTTTTCTCTATGATTTTTGTCTTCAAACTCTGGAACTTTTTTTTCTGTTTCTTTTGTTTCTTGTTTCTTAAAATTTCAATAGAAAAAATCTACAGCTTCTTGCATATCTTCTTTAGCTACTTTTTTTGGATCTCAAACTCTTTCGATAACTAATTCTCTGATTTTTTTGTAATCAGCTTTTCTTGTTTCTGCATGTTTTTTAAAATCTTCAGTTCCTTGTTCTGCTATCATCTCATCATGTAAAAGATTGGTAAGTGCTTTTTTCTGTTTTTCAGAAAGATCATTTTTAGAAGAAATTTTATTACGTTCTAATTTTGTAGATTCTTTGTATTCATCATAATATTGTTTTGACTCCAAAGAACTAATTTTAGTAGGCGTTTTCATTGTTGTAAATAAGTGGATAAAATAGAAAGGTAAAAGGGTAAAGGATAAAGGTGAAAGGTAAAAATTTTTCGTCCCTTGTTCCTAGTTCCTTTTCACTAACTTAATTATATTCAGATTTTTTTGATTTTGCAAATTTTTATAGAAATAGAACAAAAAAAAACTATTCTTATGTTTTTGTATTTTTAATTATTGACAATATAATTATATGGCGAACAATTGCAAGAGGAAAATTAAATTTTTTTAACCATATAAGTTCAAATTAATTTATATCAAATTTTTTGATAATATTGTCTAACTCAAACTCAAGCTATTACCGAAAGCTTTTTGTAGTTATTATTTTTAGAAATTTTTTCTGCAATTTCCATCAATTGCTTTCAAAATCATTTATGCTGAATTATAGATTCATCTTTAATCTTTAATCTTTCAGCTTTCATCTCTTTTACATTTCAGTAAACATGTAATTCTCTAACTATCGCAGTTTCCTCATCTAGACCTTTAACGTTATCGCTTTTTACTAATCCCTGTGTTGGCAAAAGCAATCTAACAAATCAATATAAATATCAAAGTTCATCTTCAAAAGAAATAAAATATTCCATTCACACGCTACTTTCATATTTCCTTAAAATCAAATTTACTACATCATTTTCCGTTTTTAGCTTCATGCTTCAAACTTCATGCTTCAAGCTTTCTGCTTTTTGTCTTATCTCCCTACTCCTCGTATCCAAACTAACAAAATTTCTATAAGATTTTAAATCTGGATTTTTTCATATAACAAAAGTTTGAATTTTATTATTTTTTGCTTTCAGATTTTTAGATTTTAATTCATATTTAATAAATTGTTTTAAATCCGAAAATAATTTATAATCCGAATAAAGTCTTCAATAAAAGCTTTGTAGCTTTATAGCTTTGTGGCTTTTTAGCTTTTTCTTTATTTCATCATGAACAATTTGAGACAAATTAGTTATATTGCTTCAAGCAACAATTTCATTAGCTGGGATATCACGAATTAATCTCTTAATCCTTGTATAAGGAGGAATGATTTTAGAAAAAGTTTCTTTAATTAATTTTTTTATATCTTTTGTTTCTAATGGCTTATATTTTCATTTTTTAAATAAATCAAAAAGCTCTGTTGATGGAATAACAGAAGTAGGATAAAATTTAATTTCATCAGGTTTGATAAAAAAATCTGAATATAATTTTTCAAAAGTTTCTAAATCTTTTTTATAATTTGATTTATAAAGTCATGGCATTACATGAACACAAAACTTGAATCAATACTGCCTAAGTTTATGAATTGCTAAACGAAATTGTTGAACGTTATGTCATCTTTTATTTGCTTTCAAAACATCATCAAACATAGATTGAATACCAATTTCTAATCTAGTGACTCAAAGTTGGCGCCAAAACTTACAATTTTCATCAGTCACATATTCAGGTCTTGTTTCGATTGTCAATCAGATTATTCTATTTTTCGCTTTTTCATTTAATTTTATAGATTCTTCAATAGTTTTAGGATATTTTATTTTGTCTAAATTTTTCAAAATATATTTAAATTTATTTTCTTCTTCAATTTTTAATTCTCAATTTTTAATTTTTAATTTTTTTTCATCTATTTCCAATTTATTAAAATTATTACACGCATCATAAAGTCATTTTATAAATCAGATTTTATATTTTTTTGGATATACATCCCAAGTTCATCAAAGCACAATCATTTCTATTTTATCAGTTTTATGTCACGTCAAAGTTAAAGAAGTCAATCTATTATAAACTTGTTTAAGTGGATCAAAATGATTTAATAATGCCCTCATTGCACCTGGTTCAGATTTTATATAACTTTTTGGCATACTGGGATCATTTGGACAAAAAATACATTTTCAAGGACAAGAAAATGGTTTTGTAAGAACTTGAATCGCAACTATTCAAGAACTCGACCTTATCGCTCTTTTTTTAAGCACAGATTCTATTTGTAAATTTTTAGAAATTTTTTTTTGTTTCAACATTTGACGATAAGTTTTCAAAAGAGAAATATTGGAAGAAATAGTTGATAGTTTATTTTCTTTAGCAAAAAATCTTTTCAGATCTTTGATATCTTCGATTGTAATATTTTTATTTCATTTGCAGAAATTAATTATCTGAGATATTAATATTTCATAATTAATCATATATTTTTTATATTGTTTATAAATAGACAACAAATATATTTTTTTCTTTGGAAAAAACAAACAAAATAACTATATATAAAATAATCCATTTATAATTAAAACATTATCAATGGTAACAATAACGTCTAAAAAAATTAACAAACAACAACATTTAGCAAACAAAATGCCAAAAAATCCTAGCTTGGATCAAAGAATATTTTGGCACACACAACATTCAAAAAATTGTAAATGTCGCAAAATGCCAGAAAATTTAATTTTATTAATAAAAAATCAAAAAAAATAATAATTCATAAAATATTTTAATGTTTTAATCTTTCAACTATGTTCACCTTACTTCAACTACCTTATAGCTTCAATGCACTTGAACCTTTCATCGATGAACAAACAGTTCAAATTCATTATTTAAAACACCATCAATGATACGTCGACAAACTAAATTGATTAATAAAATGAACCGAATACGAAAATTCTTCTCTTGAAGAAATTATAAAAAAATCTGAATGAGCAATATTTAATAATGCGGCTCAAATTTGGAATCATTCCTTTTACCGAGAATGTATGAAATCTTGATCAATCGACAATCAACCTGAATGAATAATTTTGGAAAAAATTGAAGAAAAACGATGAACTTTTCACGATTTCAAAGATGAATTTACAAATTCCGCTGTATGAAATTTCGGTTCATGACGAACTTGGATAGTAAAAAACTCTGATTGAAATATAGAAATTATTAACACAATCAATGCTAACAATCCAATAGTTGAGAATAAAGTGCCACTATTAACTGTTGATATCCGAGAACATGCATATTATTTGAAATATCAAAATCGCAGAATAGAATACGTTTCCAATCGACGAAATTTAGTCAATCGAAATAAAATTGAGGAAAATTTTAATAAATAATTTTCATAATGGACTCTAGTGAACAAAATTTTTATAACAAATCACTTTGAGATCAATGAGAAGAAATAGTTTCTCAACATTATAAAAATGCTGGATATATTTTTATACAAAAAAAATTTACAATTCAATGATGAGAATTAGATTTAATTTTTTTCAGTTCTGATAAAAATGAAATGATTTTCATAGAAGTGAAAGCGATAGACAACACAGAGGATATTTTTTGATATTTGACTAAAAAAAAATTATCAACACTCAAAAGAACAATAGAATATTACTTGTATCAAAATCACATAAAAAATAAATTAATCAGACTTGACGTCGTGTTTGTTAAAAACAACAAAATAATAGAAATCTACGAAAACGTCACAAATAACTAGTTAAAAAAATAATATCCAAAAAATAATAAATGGTCAATTTTACTGTATGAGAAATTTATTTTAATATTAAATTCAATATTAAACTGAACAAACCGACTGGGTCCCATTTATGGGAAGGAGGTTTGTCCGTCTATCTAACGTGATTGAAGATAATCAATAGAATACTAAAATTGACTAGACATTTTTGCTTACTTTTTGGGGCAATGCCAAAAAGTAAGTCTGCGAAGCACATTTTGTTTCTGCGAAACATATTTTAATTAAGTTTATTGGCAATATAAGCCAAAGCCAAAGCGTCAGCCGCATCAGCAAACTCAGGAAAATTTACTAATCAATAAAGTTTCATAACACAATTTTGAACTAATTTTTTTTCAGCTTTTGCATTTCAAGTGACAAATTTTTTTAATTGTATTGGAGCAAATTCTTTGATCTTCATTCAATTTTTCAAAAACAACATAATCAATGCTCACCTAACGCCATAAACAAATTCAGCATTAGACTGATTAAATTTTGTAAAAAATAATTTTTCGATTCAAACAATTTTAATTTTATATTTTTTTATTAACTGCTCAAAAAAATCATAAATCTTTTTTATTCTTTCGAATTGATCAATTCTCGTTGGAGATTTTTGGTCAAGAAATAAAATACCAGAATCAATTATTGATAAGTCTGACTTTATCAAAGCATATCATAATTTTCTAATTCAAGGATCTATGCCTAAAATCATATATTTTCTGTTATTCAAGATAAAATTTCATATCAATTTTTTGTAATTAAAATTGTGTATTCCCATTGAGCTCACAAATCTCAATTTTTACAATAAAGATTCCAATTATTTCAAGGTTTAGAAATAAAATCATTTGAAGTAACCGCAGTTATTGGCTCCATAGCCAAAACCATTCAGCTTTGAAATTTAATTTTTTTTGTGTCTGGATGCGGACAGTTATAAACGTATGGCCTTTCATGAACCTTAACTCCAACTCAATGTCACGTTAACTTTTCCAAAACAGAGAATCAATTTTTTTTCATGTGATCAAAAACAGCTTTTGAATAATGATAAATTTCTCATCAATTTTTAATATTTTCAATGCCAATATCCAAAGATTCCTTAGTACTTTTCATCAATTTATGTGCTAATGGATTAGCTAATTCTCAACCAATAACAACACTTACGGCAGAATCTGAAATTCATCAATTATAATTTATTCAACAATCAATTTTCAACAAATCTCAATTTTTCAAAACATAATCATCAGGAATTCAATGCACTACGCAATCATTTACAGAAAGACACAAATTTGCCGGATATCAATTATATCATTTAAATGCTCATTTCAAATTATTTTTTTTCAAAAAATCTTCAGCAATAAATTCTAATTCTATCAATGAAATTCAAGCTTTAGATTTGGCGTGAATTTTGAGCAAAAGCTGATTTAAATATTTTCCAGATTCCCTAATATTAAAAATCTGATTTTGATTTTTGATTATAATTTCATTTTGCATAATTTAATTTTGCTGTCGTAAAATTTTCTTATACAATAATTATTATATATAATTACTGCCAAAAATAAAGCGAATTAAAATAAATATTTAAGATTGCTTCGTCATAAAAAACTCCCTGCCTACCGCAGGCACAGGCTCGCCTACCGCAGGCAGGCTCGCAATGACTAAATTTTGACTTTGAAAATGATTTTCTCTTTTTTTTTATCCAGATTTCATTATTTATAAGTTATAAAATGTTTTTTTAGTTTGATAAATTTTTTTGTAATGAAATATTCTTTTCCTATTTTAAAAAAATTTATATCCGTGAATGATAACATAGAAAATATATCTAAAAATCTGATTTTAAAAACAGTTGAGATTGAAAATATTGAAAAAAGAGAAATTGATAATTTGATAGTTATTGGTCTTGTAAATAAATGTCAAAGACACACAGACGCAGACAAATTAAATGTTTGTGAAGTTAATTGTTGAGATAAATGAACATATCAAATTATTTGCGGTTGAGAAAATGTTAGAGAATGAATTTTCGTTCCTGTTGCTTTGCCATGAACCTTTTTTCCAAAAGAATGAATAAAAATAGAAAAAAGAAAAATGAGATGAATAGAGTCAAACGGAATGATTTGTAGCAAACAAGAACTTGGCATCAATGAAGATTTGGAAAAACATAATATACGAGATATCAAAGAAGATTTGGACGATATAAATGAATCTGATTTGTGAAAATCATTAAATAAAAAATATCCATGGATAGAATCTCAGATAATCGAAGTAGATAACAAAGGACTTACAAATAGACCAGATTTAACATGACATTTTGGAATTGCTTGTGAATTAAATGCAATATATAATAAAATTTCAGAGGTTGCAAAGGTTTCAAAAGTTGCAAAGGTTTTAAAAGAAAAAGAAAGTAAAGAAAAAAAAGAAGAAAAAATCTGATGAATAATTTTTAATAAGATTGTCGATTATTATAAACAATTTAAAGATGTAAATATTTTTGAAATTTTAGATAATAGTAAAAAAATAGATAGAAAAGTCATAAGCGAAACGGATGGTTTGAATACATATCTTTTGATGGAAATAAAAAATGTAAAAATAAATCCATCTTGATTTTTTACAAGATTACAAATGCTGGATCTATGATCCAATCCAAGAAATAATCGAGTAGATTTTTCTAATTTGTTTATGATAACAACGTGACAGCCAATACATTTTTTTGATGCAGATAAAGTTGATGGAGATATTATTGTTAGAAATGCAAAAGATGGAGAAATATTTGTAGATTTGTTTGAAACTAAACATATTTTGAAATCAAGCGACATCGTAATTGCAGATAAAAATAAAATTCTTGCATTAGCTTGAGTTGTCGGTTGATTGGAAAGTGGAGTAAATGAAAACACAAAAAATATACTGGTTGAAATTGCTAATTTCGATCCTGTCGCTGTTAGAAAAACTTGAACAAGATTGGGACTCAGAACTGATGCCGAACTTAGATTTGAAAAAAACATTAATCCATTATTCAGCTTATATTGTTTAATTTTGTTTTTGGATGAATTGAAATATTACAAAAAAGATTTAGGTGAATTTGAAATGTGATGAATTAGTCACTACTTAAGTGATAAATTGAAAACAATGAAGCCAAAAAAAATTGAAATTGATTTCCAAAAAATGTCAGAATTTATTTTTGGAAAAAATATCGAATGAATAAAAGACGAAGCTAAAAACATCTTGGAATGACTTGGATTTGAAATTAAATGAGAATCTTGCACTCCTCCAATTCGAAGATGACCAAACGATATAAATATTGCTCAAGATATTTATGAAGAAGTTGGAAGAATTTATTGATACGAAAAAATAGAAAATATGCCTTTGATGAGTGAAATAAAAAATGCTGAATACACACCTTATGTTTGATTAAATAGAAAAATTGAAGAAGTTTTGGTAAGAAATCTAAATTGCGACCATACAGAAACTTATCCTTGGATATCAGAAAAAACATTAAATATTTTTTGAGTAGAAAAAAATAATTTATATACTATCCAAAATCCAATCAATCCAGAATTAGTATATCTTAGAGATTGTATGTCTTATTGATTACTTTCACATACCAGCAAAAATAGTAAATTTTTCGATAAATTCAAAATATTTGATATTGGAAAAGTTTGGGAAAAAACTGATATTAAAATTAATTCTGATTTAAAATTCGCAGATGAATTTGTTTGAGAAGAGTGAGAAATATGAGTAATGATTTATCAAAAAGAAATAAAAAATCGGAATGATGATCCAATTTTGGAAGCCAAACAAATGATAAAAATAATTTGCAAAGAATTATGATTGAGTTGAAAAATAGACTTTAAAAAAACTGACCGCAAAAGTTATCATCCAAAAAAACAAGCAGATATAATTTACGAATGAAAAAAAATCTGATTTTTGTGATCTATTCATCCAATTATTTTGAAAGATTTTAAATTGTCTGAAAATGCTTGAGTAGTTTATTTAAGTTTGGAAATGAATCAGCTTTTGGATGTTTTGAAAAATCAAAAAGATATTGTCTATACTTACGAATCTTTGCAAGATCAAATAATTTATAGAGATCTTTGTTTTGTAATAGATGAAAATAAAACGTTTGAAGTAATTTTGGATGCAATAAATGAAATTGCAGACGTGAAAAATATTGAAGTTTTTGATCTTTATGAATGAAAAAATCTCGGTGAAGGAAAAAAATCTATTTCATTAAAAATTAAAATGACATGAGACGGAACTATGACAACGGAAATGATAAATGAAGTAATGAAAAAATGTATTCAAAAAGCTGAATGAGTTGGTGGTAAATTGAGAGAGTAAAAATAGACCAAATTTCCCCTTGCATTCTCCAAACTTAATCTTATACTCCCACTCAGAGTAAGACAAACAAAGACAATTGTCTTTGTGTAATGTCTTTACGCTTGCTAAGGCAACGCCACTCTATTTTTATTTAATACCCTATTTTTATAAATGACAACAGGTACAGTTAAATTTTTCAATGCTATGAAAAATTTTTGATTCATCACTCCAGAGGATTGATCTAAAGACGTTTTTGTTCATGGTTCACAAGTAAGTTGAGCTATCAGAGAATGAGATGAAGTTGAATTCACAGTTTGAGAATGAAAAAAATGACCAGAAGCACAAGAAGTTAGAGCTATAGGACAAGCAAAATAAGTCTATAGAAGCACAAACAAAAATTTAGAAATGCTTCTTAATTGGATTTAAAAAAAAATTTAATATTATTCAGAATAATATTTAAAGTTTTTTAAAGAATTAGTAATGAATTTGTTTGATGCACACACTCATTTAAACTCAGAAATTTTATTTCCAGATCGACAAATTTATTTAAATAAATTTATTGAAAACGGATGAAAATGATTGATAAATGTGTGAGCTAGTGATTACTTTAATCAAAAAGGAATACAAATAGCAAAAAGCTTCAATCAAACACAACAAAACTATTGTCTTGTAAAATCCACTTTGTGATATCATCCAGAAGAATGTTCTCAAGGGATTATCACAGAAACAAATCTAAAAGCAAAGATAAATCAGATCTCTGATTTGTTTTTGCAAAACCAAAAATATATAGTAGCTATATGAGAATGTGGGATAGATCTGCATTATCCTGAAGCAAAAACAAAATTAACTTTACAAAAAAAAATATTTGCTTTACAGTGTGATTTAGCACAAGAGTTAAATTTACCATTGATTGTACATTCTAGAGATTGATTTGAGGAAACTTTGGATGTTTTGAAAAATTATAAAAACTTAAAAATTTATTTTCATTGTCGAGGATATTGAGTTGATAAAATAAAAGAATTAAAAAAAATCTGATTAAAAAATTTATTTATCTGATTTTGTGGTAATGTGAGTTACAAAAAAGCTAACAGTCTACGTGAAAGTTTGAAAGAAACAGACTTGGATCAATTATTATTGGAAACTGACGCACCATGGTTATCTCCACAAATTGTGAGATGACAACAAAATGAGCCCGCAAATATAAAATATATTTATGATTTTGTTTCAGATTTTTTAAATATCAAAAAAGAAATATTGGCAAATAAATTAGAGAAAAATTTCAAGAAAATGTATGAAAAGCTATAGAAAGCTAAGAAAGCATTAAAAGCCATAGAAAGCAAGAAAGTTATTTGAGGCTAATTGCTTTGTAGCTTTGTAGCCTTTGTAGCCTTTGAAACTTTCTATTTTAAACTCCTACTCTAAAATAAATTTCTTTATCTACAAGTTCTCTTTTTGTTCATCGTCTAAGAGATGAAATTTGTTTCATAATTTCTATTTTTTCTGGTGTGTTTAATTTTGGATCAGAATATGGAACTCTGATTGTAAAACTAAAAGGCCTTGTTTGTTGATTGTTGATTGAAATCTTAACAGCTCATCTAAATTCATCGGCATTTACTAAATCAGTTTGACTAAATTCTGGGGACATTTCTTTCTCCAAAAATTCTGCATCTGGTGCTCAAACTTTAAGTATAAACATATTTCAGATGTTACCAAATATTGTTTTGGAAAGATCCAAAGCTCATCATAATCATTCTTGTTTTAATTGATCTATATATTGATGAGCGACAGTTAATCAAAGTTTATATTTTCTAGCTTCTGACAAAATACTTTCAATAGATTTTGATACATAGTTTTGGAATTCATCAATATATAGAAAATATGGTTTTCTATCTTTTTCGTCTAATCTAGCCCTTTTAAGTGCCGAAAGCTTAATTTGCATAGTTACCATTCTTCATATTAATTTACTATTATCTTCTCAGGTCAATCATTTAGATAATTTAACCAAAATGATTTTCTTTTCGTTCATTGCATCAAAAAAATTGAAAGCTGATTTTGGTTGTCAAATTACATTTCTAATATATGTACCAGTAGTAAATGGTCAGAATTTTGCTTGTATAAATGGTATAATTTCTGCCTTTTCCCTATCTCACATTTTTTTATAAGTCTTATTCCATCGAGCAGCAATTACTGGATTTTTTATATTTCTAATTTTGGATTCTGCAAATGCATCATCAGTAAATAATCTCATAATATCAACTATAGTTCATCACTCAGCTTGTTCCATAAGAAGAAAACAAGCATTACGAAAGTAATCTTGTATACGAGGTCCAAATATTTCTTCTCAGTACATACTTACAAACATCTCAACCAAATCATTCGTCACTACATCTCTTTCGTCTTCATTCTCTGTTCAATCAAGTGGATTGAAAGCAATAGGATATTCTGTATTTGCCAAATCAAAATAAATAAGATCATCTATCCTCTCTTTTGGATAATATTGCATTATAAAATCTACAGCATCTCCATGTGGATCAATAACGCAAAATCAATTTCATTGTTTCAAGTCTTCCAATAAAGAAGTTAACATAAGAGTTGATTTTCATGAACCCGTTTGTCATAATATATAAACATGTCTAAATCTATCTTTTTGTAATAATCTTACTTCTTTTTTTATTCAAGCATAAGTGTTGTATCCCAATAATATTCAATCTTGTGGTAAATTATCTGGAGCTGGTACAATTTTGAATCTTTGCCACTGAATGCGAGGATTTTTGTTGAATTTGGAATGAGGGAAATGAATAATAGAAGAAAGCTCTTTTATATTCAGAATTGTAATTTTACCAATATCAAAAATATTTTTAAATCGTCAATTATCTGATCGAAATAATCTGGCTATAAACTCTTTTGCAAAAGATTTGATATCATTTGTTTTTTTGAATTTGAAAGAATTTAATCAGACATAATTATATTCGTTAAATGCCCTTGATAAATCTTCTATAATTTTTGAGGGCCTATTGGCTTCTGGAGAAGTCACAATCGCCCTGATTTTGACAGAATATAGTTCATCTTCTATTTTTTTATCTATATCTCAAATTTGTTGTTGAGAAAAATCATATTTTTTCTTTTCATCTTTTTTTTCTTCTTTATTTTCCGTTGCTCATAGTCATTTAAAAAATGCACCCAACAATCAAGAAAAAAATCATCACTTTTTTCATTCCTTTTCTTTTTCTGCTTTTTTTCTCAAGTCCTTGAGCCAATGTTCTTCCAATGGTGAAATTAATATTTGCAAACACATTTTTTCATCTTTAAGAACTTTAGAATAAGCCGACATCAAACTATCCATAGGATCTGCCTTAAAACTTTCATAAATTTTGATTGGCATCACATTACTTTTTCTCAAAGTAAATTCTCATCATGCCATATATTTACCTGCTTCTAAAATTTTTGGTTGTTCTATAAAATCTACAATAGCGCCCACATAAAATCAAGAAATCATTTTTTCTACGTTTTCCACGTGATCTTCTGGCACAGCAAGAATAAATTTTATAACTTCTTTTTCTATAAACATTTCTATACTTATATAGTTTTGTCAGAATTTTTTATATTTTCGTTTATTTTCAAATATTGAATAAAAATTTTTATAAACCTGATTCATAATCTCCAAGTTTTGTTTCATATCTTGAGTATTGTCTCCACCATCACTTTCAGATCATTTGGATATCATGGTTTTTGGAATTTTAACTTGAAGATATTTTAAATTTTTTGCTTGAGCTTTTCTTTGATTTTTGATTAACGACAAAATTATTAGTTTGTAAAAAACATTTAACAAAACAATGATAACAAATATCGATACAACTCAAACTATGAATGTTAAATTGTCGTTTAGCATCAAAACTTTAAAAAACGTAAATATGAATAACAAGATAAATTATATTCAATATTATTTAAAATGCAAATTTCGGTAGCATTATTCTGCATTTTAATTTATCTGCTAAATTGAATTAAAGAAAGTTTAACTTGACTTTTACATTAAGAAATATATTGTACAACAATATATCGTTAACAAAATATAAATATGAAAATTTTAAGTATTATAATCTTCACAACAGAAGAAATTAGCATCATTGTCAAAGAAATTAACTGTACTGAAAATGAAGAGAAAATGATAAAATACAGGATTGAAGATATCAAAGATCCCAATTTTATTATTGCTTTATGGACACTTGGCGTACCTCAAAATATGTTACAAAAGGAACATATTGAAAAAATAATTGATGGTGTAAAAAAAGCCAAAAAAATAGAGGCAGAAATAATTAATTTGAAAGGTGACTTAAAAGACATCACCAATCAATTATATGAAAGACTACAAAAACAAAATATGATTAAAATAAGTAAATATCAAAACAATTAGTCAAACTCATATTGGACATAAAAAACTGCCAGCTAAATATTTTAGTCTGGTTTTTTTTGAATAAAAAAAACCGCCCCTGCAAAGCAGGGACGTTTAACAGCATATTAGTTCAAAAAAAATGAACCAAATAGAAACTTATATAATTTAAAATAAAAATCAAGTTAATTTTTTTTCTTTTTTGTTGACTCTGTAACGCCTGTAACTTTTGTAACTTTTTTTATATAATCCAAAATCTTCTGTTTATTATTTCTATTTGATATATCATTAATTACTCGTTTGAAAGCAAACCTCAACATTTCTCAAATTTTTGGTCCAGATTTAATTTTTAAAAATTTAATAATATCATTTCAATTCACTGCTAATTTTTTGAGCGTGAACTGACCTTCTTTTTTATTCAGATTTTTGATTATAGTTTTTAATTTATAAACATCAGAAACGTCACCACTGCTTTGTAATGGATTATAAGATCAGATTCTGTCCGCGATACAAATATCCAAAAGATTATTAGCTTTTTCAAATCAAGTTTCACTAAGAAAGTTTCTTGCTTTTTTGAGTTTATTTTCTTCTTTCGCAAATAAAATTTCCTCAGGTTTGTGATGATTTTTGACATACCGACAAATTTCATTTATTTCTTTATTAGAAAATCACAAAAAATTAAAATCTTTTTTTGTCAATTCTGGTCAACTAATTCTATGATTCAAAGGTCAAGACAAAATTTTTCTGATAGCTTCCTTGTCCAATCAATTTTTATATTCTTTAAATTGATTTACTTTACCAACATCATGATAAAGCATAGCAAATCTGACTAAATAATTTTCATTTATTTTTTGTAATTCATACAAAGTTAGCAAAGTATGAACATAAACATCAAAAGGATGATATCTCACAGGTTGATCAATATTTTTAGTTTTGAATAATGATGGGAACAAAAATTTCAATAAATTAGTTTCGTCCAAAAGCGAAATAAATCAGAATGGATTGCCAAATTCAAATACTTTTGTAAGTTCTTCTTTTATTCTCTCTTTGGCTACTTTGGTAAGTAATTTATAATTTTTTTTGACGCTAATTCGTGTCTCTTTTTGAAAATCAAAAAGATTTTTTCACTCTCATAGATTTTGAAGTTTTTGGTTTAAAACATTAACAAATCTCAACGCCCTAATAATTCTAAGAGCATCTTCTTGGAATCTATTATCTGGGATTCAAACAGCTTTTAATTTTTTGATATTCAAATCTTGAATTCATTTATGTGGATCTATAATAATTTTCATTCATAAATCTGATAAATTACCTGAAAAAGCTGATAAATTATCTGATTTAGAATTTTTTTTGTTTAAATTAATAGTTGATGACTGCAATAATTTAGTTACATTTTGCATTTCAGATAAATTAAATATTCAATTTTTGAATAATTTTGATATTATCTGATGATCTTGCAAAATAAGTAAATTTAAATTTTTTACATAAACTAATCAATTCGCATCAAGCAAATCAAACATATCTTTGGAAGAAAGCTTAACGCTTTTGATTTGAGTCAGAATTTTTTTATCACTAATTTTTGCAAGAAAATAATAAATGCTATTGATTGTAAAATCTCTTCTATTAGAGTCCAGAATTAAATCATTGCTCCGATTAATTTTTCATGGATGACGAAAATCTTCATATCATCATTCTGTACGAAATGGAGTAAGCTCATATTTTAAAGTTTCAAGAGTTTCAAAGGCTACAGAGGCCTCAGAGGCTTCAGAATTTAAAATAACTTTATTATTGCTTTGTGGCTTTCATAGCTTTTTTAGCTTTTCGCCTTCATTATTAATTTTCTTTATTATCGTTATCGTTCCAAACTTTTCTGTCATAAAATGAGAGATTCATGTTTTGTCCAAATTTTTATAAATTTGATTTGGAATTCAAGCCATCGTAAAATCTATATCTTTGGGATTATCTTCTATTCAAAGAATCATATCTCTGATACATCAACCAACAAGAAAAATATTCTGTTTTTTAATTTTTTTTTCCAGATAATTTATGTGTGTATTTAATTTTTCAAGGTTGTTGAAGTTTAACATAGAAAAAATTATTGATAAAGTAAATCTGTTTATACAAAAAATGTTATTATTTTCCAGCTTAAAAAATTTTTGGAATAGCCCCTCTATTTTAGAGGGCCTGCATAGGCAGGGTTGGGGAGTAAATTAAAAAAGTTGAAATTCCTATGTGGTTAAAAAAAGCTTGAGAATAAAAATCCTCAAGCCATTGTTATTTATAGAAATGCTAAATTAACGTGTCAATAATTCTCTGAGCATCAGAAATATTTCCATGAGCTTCTTCTATCCCTCTTGTTCCGTCATCTATTAAATCATTTGCCTTTTTTTTTATTTTTTGCACAAAAAATTTTTTCCACGCTTCTGCAGATGACCATTTTGCAACTTCCCATTGTTGTTCCCAATTTGGAAACTTATCGGGCCATTGATAAAGATGAGAAAAAGTCGTGCCATCTCTGGAAGTATTGAATGCCACAACATTTTGCTCTTGTATGACAATTTTATCATCAACAACCTCTTCCTTTTTTAAGTTAATGTAGCAATGAACACGACTACCATCTGGTTTTGGCAGAAAAACTTTTTTGTTTTCCAAATCAATTCCTATTGAAATAATGACTTCAAAACCAAGCAAAGATATTTCAAAAAGTGCCTGTATCCCATCTTTGTAAATCTTTTCAGATTTTTTTTCAAGGTTTTCGAATCCACCTTTTATTGGCTGAATCAGTATCCAATCAAGGATTTCTTTGGTAATTTCTATCCCCTCTTCTTTAGGATTTTCAAAGTTGCCATAATTAGAAGCAGGCACAAAAAACAATCCACCAAAAGTTTTTAATTTATAAAATTTTGTCTTTGACATATAATTTAATTTTTTATATTTATTAATTTTATATTTGTTAATTGCTAAAAATCTACACATTAGCCAAAAAAAGTCAACACAAAACATCAATTTAAATTTTTTACGTAAAATTTTTGGAATTGAAATACCAAACAAAATAAATAATCTGAATTTATCTTTTTTTTTAACTTTTTAATCTTTTAGTTTTTTAATAATGGAAAATCATCCCGAATATCAATATCTAAATCTTCTCAAAGACATCATGCAAAATGGCTCTGATAAAAAAGTTTTTTTCACTCCAGAAGTACTTGCAGAATACGAAAAAAATTGAGAACAACCTCCATTTATACGCTCAGTTTTTGGTCGTCAGATTAGATTTGATTTGAGTAAATGATTTCCTATTTTGACAACTAAAAAAGTTTTTTTTAGAGGGATATTGCATGAATTAATTCGATTTTTAAAAGGAGATTCCAACGTTAAATATTTAGTTGATAACGATGTTCACATTCGAGATGAATGGGCTTGGAAAAGATATCACAAACATTGCTTGGAAAATGAGCCAGCCAAAGATATGAATCAGACTGATTTTATAGCAAAGATTAAAAATGAAAATGCAGATAGTGAATTTGTCCAAACACGATGAGATATAATTACTATTTACGGTAAAATGCGAAGAAAACGACCAGCGATAGATTGACGTGAAATAGATCAACTTTGACGAGTAATCGAATGACTCAAAGATAAACCATTTAGAAAATCTTATGTCGTTTCTGCTCGAAATCCAGATTTTATTTACGCTATGGCATCAGCTAAAAATAAAAATGAAGTGCCTCCGTTTTGTCATACGACATTTCAATTTGCCGTCACAGAAAATAATAAATTAAATTTGTGATTATATCAAAGAAGTGCCGATTCGTTTCTGTGAGTACCTTTTAACATTGCCAGTTATGCACTATTATTGCTCATGGTGGCCCAAGTAACATGATTACAGCCATGAGAATTTGTCCATACATTTTGAGATGTTCATATTTATTCAAATCATTTTGAACAAGTTAAACTTCAGCTTAGCAGAGAGCCAAAAAATTTTCCAACGATTAAATTAAATCCTGAAATCAAAAATATTGATGACTTTAAATTTGAAGATATTATTCTTGAAAATTACGATCCACATCCAGCAATCAAAGCTCCTATTGCAAATGTCTGATGAATGTAAAAACACAGTTACTAGTTACGAGTTACGAGTCGCTCGTCACTGGTTTTTTATTCTTTTTTTAAAAAACCATGAACCATTTCGAAATAGAAATTAAAGTTCTTTTGTGAGAAGAAAAAAATGCAAAAAATCTGATTGATAAATTACATCAGCACACAGCAACCAAACTTATAGATCAAAACAATCAGCTTAATCATTATTTTCTTCCTCAATGAAATTTTGAAAAACTTACAGAAAAATTAAAAAAACACATTCATTCTGATCATCATGAAAAATTACATCAAGTAATTATTGAAGGCAAAAATCATTCTATTCGCACAAGACAGGTAGATGGTAAACTTTTATTTGTAGTTAAAGCATCAGTAGATGACACAACAAGTTCCAATGGGACAGCAAGAATAGAATTTGAAGAAGAAGTAAAAAATCTGGCCTTACGCGAATTAGATCAGATTATGCTTGATTATTGATTTCCATATCAATCCAAATGGTCAAGACAAAGAAAAGAATATAAATACAAAGATTTTAATGTTTCCATAGACAAAAATGCTGGATACGGTTATGTGGCAGAATTTGAAAAAATAATTCCAGATAAAAATCAAGCTGAACAAGTCAAAAAAGAAATTAGAGAAGAGTTAGATAATTTGTGAATTGAAGAATTGGCTCAAGATAGATTAGAAAGAATGTTCGCTCATTATAACGCTCACCGGCCAGAATATTATGGCACAGAAAAAACTTTTGTAATTTTATAAATAAAAATTTTATTGTTTTTTCATCTTTCCTCTTTTAGCTTCAAGCTTCAAACCTTTACCTTTCATCTACTTTCTCCTATAAACCACAAAATCAATTTCATCTGCAACTACTCTGCTAACTTCGACAAAATCATTTTCAAATTCTGGGAAAAATATATTTCATTCATATTCTTTTTTTACATCAGTCAGATACAAAGTTTCAACCAAAGGTAAAAACTGCCTGTAAACATACGCTCATCAGATTATAAAAACTTCTGCTTCCTTCAAAACAGTTTTTTCTAAATTTTCCATTAAATCAGAAATACAGTGAAAACATTCTACTCAAGGAATTTCATCGCTTTGAGTCAGAACAATATTTCTTCTATTTGGTAATAGCCTGCCAATAGATTCGTACGTATTTTGGCCCATAATAATCGTATGCCCAGTAGTTTTGGATTTAAAATATTTTAAATCTTCAGAATAATGCCACACAAGTTGCTTGTCTTTTCATATTACTCTATTTCTCGCCATAGCAACAATCATCGATAATTTCATAAACAAAATTTTATCAAATAAAATAGAGTAGTCATTGCGACAATCTTTTAATTTTTTAATCAATTTTATTTTTTAGTGTTTATTCGATCATTATCAAATTGATTCTTAAAAACTTTAATTAAATTCTGATCAATTAATAATATTCAGATTTCTCTATTTTTATCCAATGAGTTAGACGAAAAATTCATGCTTCCCAAAAGCAAAATATTGTCATCAATCAACATTATTTTTGCGTGATTGTAATATTTTTTAAATATCCTAGCATAAACTGACCCAAAATAACTCGTTAAATAATCGTTATCAGAAGTGTCAGCGACTATCATTTTCAAGTCAAGTTTAGTTTTTGTTTTCAGAATATTTAAAATATTTTCATCATTGATATATTGATTTTGAATGTTTATTGATTTTTTCGCATTTTTCAAAAGATATTCAATCACAGCACGACAATTTATATTACAAACAACTAAATTTGGATGAATATCGCTTGATAAAATTTTTTCGCCATTCCAATCTTTTTGATAAAGTTTATTTAAGCTACCCAAAACTCACGTGTCGCTACTTCGAAAAAAATATTCACGATTGCTGTTAAACGCAGTTTTGGTAAGATTTGCAGTTTGAATAATAAAACCGCTATCAAGAATAGTTGTTTTTGCGTGAACATATTCAGTTTTCATTTGCTTGTCAGATTTTAACTGAACATTTTTGTTAGCTGTGAAATATTTTTTCAAAACGGTCAAAGTATTACTATATTGCTGATATTTATTGTTTTCAATAATGATTCTTATATCCAATCATTTGTCTGCCAAATCTTTAACAGTTTTTTTTATTTCTTTGTTTGTAAATTCATAAATCCGAAGTAAAAATTTTTTTTGAGTTTCTTGATATTTTTTTATAATAATATTTTGTAAATTATTTGAAGGCGAAATAAAAATCTGACCTGTAATATTTTGCAGATTGTTTAAATTTTTCACAAATTGTTTTTCAGCATATACTGCTTCATTTGGAAGTCAAAATTGTATATTAATTTTTCAAAAAAATATAATTATCAATGCTAATGAAAAAATTACTAATAATTTATATGTTCTTTTCATTATTTTTTTGACAAATAAAATTTTTTTAATATAATTTAAATATATATTTTAGTTTTTCAATCTTTTAATATTTTAATTTTTTAGTTTTTTAATTAAAAAATAATGCCAACCAAAATAGAAAATAACGAAAATAAAATTAATTCAGATATAAAGATTTGAAATAATAAAAATAGTCAAAAAAACATATTACAAATTTTATCAGAAAAATCAAAAAAAGTCTGACAACTCACATCTAAATATAGAAAAATATTATTACTTGCTCTTTTATTAACAAGTTGAGGAATTGTATATAATTATTTAAACGAAAATAAAAAAGATATACGAGAAAAACATGATAAAAAACTTAATGAATTAGAAATAAAAAAAAATAAATTTCGAAATAATCCAGATTTTTTCAAAAAATGACTTGAAGTAAAAAAAGAAAGATTATGAGAATGAGTAAACATTATTCGCGATGCACGATTAACTTTTTATGTTGTCACAAAAGATGATTTAACACAAATAAGAACACAAATAACAAAATCAAAGTGAAAGTGAAAATGAAAAAAGAAACAAATAATCAAAATCAACAAAACAAATTACATTTTAGATAGAGACAAAATTAGACACAAACTATCAAAATTTTCAGATTTTAAATACTTAGAAAAAGACGAATATAAAAATAAAATAAAATGATTTAATATTCCAAAAGGGAATATAGACAAAGAAAGAATTAATGAAATTGAAAAATGAAAATTTTTTATACCAGTTCCTTTAGAGTCAGATATAAGAAAGTTTGAAGTTGATGAATTTGCAAAATATTGCAAAGAAGCAATAAAAGAAATGAAAGAAGATAAAATATATTGAAAAAGGATACAAGAACGATTAAAACTTTATAATTGAAATGAGAATCAATTAACTATAGATATGATTGCTTTTGCCAGAAGCGAATCGACTGAAGAATATACAAATTTTGTACAACCGATATGAAGCGTAGAATTACATCGTCGAGAAGAGGGTAAATACAAAGAATTTTCTTTCACATACTTTCACATTCTTATGGAATGACCTTGATTAGATGCAAGAAAAAAATTATGATTAACTGAGTGACAATGCTATAATCCAAAAAATGCAGCTAAGTTGTTTTTGGCTTTTTGGATAGAAAAAAATAAATGAAATTTAAAAGGTTATTTCCCATTAAGTGAAAATAATATTTGAAAAACATGAAAAAGATATAATTGATCAAATGCCTATACTCCTAAATTAAAAGCAAATCGAGCTTTTGTTTCAAAAGTAATAAATTGAAAAGTAAAATTATACAATTCTGAATAAAAAATCGCTGATTTAACAACAAATGACAACATTCATATATTTATAAAATTAAAGACACTAAAATTTCAAAATCAAGAATTATTAGAGAGTTTAATTTGAACAAATATCCTAATTGCCCAAAAATAGATGAAGACAATATTACATTAAAAAATTGAAAAATTATACCTAAAAATATGTATTTAATAGAATGAAATATTATTTATATTAATATAAAAAAATAGTAAATTATTTTAAAAATATTTTTTTCCATCGAGGTTTTCTATAAATCACATCTTCTATTTTTTCAACCTCTTTTTCTGTTTTTCTAACTTCTTTTTTAGTTTGCCCTACTTCTCATTCTATTTTTTCAATTTCATGTTCAGATTTTCAAATTGCAGATCAAAGCTCTTTTTGGACATTTTTTTCTACTTGCTCAATTTCTTGTTCAGCCTGATGTAATTCTCTATTAAGTCTGTTTATATATTTTTTTATATGCTTATTAAATCTGGATTCCAATATCAATCACGAAATAGAAATAAACAATGGCACTCACAAAAAAGCATAAATAATCACAAACACTCTTCACAGATCTGTATGCGGAGTAATATCTCAATATCAAATTGTTGCCATAGTTGTCATTACAAAATATATGGAATGAAAAAAAGATAATCATTCAACAAAATGAAAAATTACAGCTCAAGTAACAATAACCAATAAAATTATCAATATTTCACTAAATATTAAACTATTAAAGAATTTTTTTCATGCAGTTTTTACGCTCATTTTTAACTAGAACAATCTAAATTTTTTCAATCTTATTTTACTTTGAAACTTTTGCGGCTTTGAAACCTTTTTAGCTTCTTTATTTCGGATTATTCTATTAATCGTATAAAAACCGCCGTAAACAATTTTTTCCATTTAAGTATTCCATATAATTATAACTAGAAATCCAAAAAAAGCAAATTTTCTTTTGTAATTTCATTAAAAATCAATATCTATATGATATATAATGGTTTGCAACAAAAAAAAGTTTAGCCTTTCAATTTTTTAATACCCGCCTACCGCAGGCAGGTTTTAGTTTTTTAATGTTTTAATTTTATAATTTTTTTATGAATCTCGAAAAATTATTTTGAAGTAAGGCCAAAGTAGATATATTAAAATACTTGCTTTTCAAAAGACAATGAGTTTCTATGAGAGCATTGGAAAGTGAACTTTCATGGACATTTCCTGCCATCAAAAAACAAATAGATTCATTAGACGAAGCTCAGGTAATAAATGTTAACAAAGATTGACAATGACGAGCGATAACAATTAAACCAGAATTTCATGAAAATATCAAAAACATATTTTTTTGTTGATTGAGAAATGAATTGATCGCTTTGTTTAGAACTTACGAAGTCATGATAGACAAATATTTTTTTGGTAAAAGATTTTGAATAGCTTTGGATATGGATCTGGTAGTAATTTACAAAAATTGCGAAAAACAACAAATCGACGTAATCAAAGAAAATATAAATGAAATCTTCAGAAAATATTTTATAGAAACAGTTTCTGTCGTGTTTATGTCGTTGGAAGAACGAGAAAAACGTTATAGATTAGCAGATAGATTTGTTTTGCAAATTATGAGAACCTTACCTCAAGAAAAAAAATAATAATTAGGGACAAGGAAAAAAGTATAAAGGGACAAGGAAAAAATAACGAGTAAATTTACCTTTCTACTTTCCACTTTTCACTTTTACCTTTCACCTTTTACCTTTCACCTTTTAATCTTTATTCATGCCAGAAATATTGTTAGATCAAATCATTTGATACACAATCTGAGCGAAAGAAATGATCAATGGCTTAACTTCCAAAAAAGATAAAAAATTTAATCTTGCAATTTTGCCATTTGGCGAAGGATTTTATACTGGGATATTACAATCAGCTTGATATATGCTTTTAAAAAAAAGTGCAAAAAATCTAGCAACTATCCATATACAAAATGATAATCCAAAATCAATAAATATAAATCTGAACGATATTTTATGTTCATTTTGAAACTCACGAAAGCCACAAAAAAATATTCAAACACTAATCAAAAAATATAAATTCAAATCTACACACACAACAATAGCAAACGAAATCAAAACTCAAACTCCGTTTATCGATGTTTTGACTGAGACTAAAGAAATTTTGGATATTTGAATATGAAAAGAAATCCAAAAAGAAACGATTAACAATTTTCTAAAATTTATAAAAGAAAATAAATCAGATTATAATTTTGTTTTTTTATCAAATCTAAATCAAAAAATCGACCACAAAACTGGGAAAAAAGAAGATAAACAAATATTACTAGATCTGATGAACAAAAAAATAAGCGACAATGTGAAAAATAATTTTTTGTTGGTTTATCTATTCCAAGAAAGCGTGAAAGCAACTAAATCTCAAGCAGATATTATAGCTTATTCAAACTCTGGTGATTATTGATGAAATTCCAAATTCACAAACTGATATTGATGCGTTTTGGGGTAAAAATTATATTTTTAATTTTCACTTGAAAATCAAGTTCACTTTGTTAAAAGTAGGCAGTTAAAATTTTTTTATTGTAAAAAAAATTATTAAAATGATGCAGTTTATCTATGACAGCTTAGATACTGTCAAAAAAATGAAGTTCCCTACAAAAAAAGATTTTATTAATCTGACAATTGCCATATTCGCTATGGTTATCGTAGCATGATTTTTTTTCGTTGCTACTGATACTATATTTTCTGGTCTTTATAAACGATTTTTCACTGTTATGCAATAATTTTTTAATCTTTTAATTTTTCAATTGTAATCATGCAAAAAGGAGAAATAAATACAGTAGAGATCAAAAGACAAATTGAAGATAATGATCCAAAACGATATGTTTTGAGTGTTGTTTCATGACAGGAAGAACTTGTAATAGAAAATCTCAAAGAGAGAATAAAAAAACAAAATATATGAGATTCTGTGATAGATTTTATGTCTCCAATGATCAACGAAACTTCAGTGAAAAAATGAGAAAAAATAGTCAAACAAAAAAAAATATATCCTTGATACGTTTTTATCAAATCAAAAATGAATGACAAAGTCCGATATATTATTAGAAACACGCCTTGAGTAAGATTAATAGTTTGAGCAGAAACTCGCCCAATTCCATTAACTGACGAAGAATATGAAAGAATAATTAATCAGATCAAAAAATCACAAGAAAGATCTGAACTCACAGTACCTTTCAAAGAGTGAGATTTAGTATTGTTAAAAACATGAGATTTTAAATGAATGAAGGGCCTACTTAGAAATGTTGATGTAGACAAATGAACTGTAGTTGTAAATATTGAAATGTTATGAAGATTGACTCCAGTAGTTATAGATATAGATAAAATAGAGTTGATGTAGGATTTAGGTAAGGATTACGATTCAATCCTTTGCTTCTTCTAAATTTTACCTTTAAAAGCAAATATGCACACACAAGATAAAAAAATAGTCAGATTAGCTATGGTCATATTATTTTTGTCTTTGATGCTGGTTTACGTATTGCTTTATCAAATCAAATGAAAACAATTAAATAACATAAACGAAAACACAAATTTGTCATGAAAAAACATTTTAATAACAGCAATACAAAGCTGACAACAAAAAGAAAAAACAATACCTATAATGAAAGAATCAGATTCAAATTTTGGGTTTAATTATACGAGCTGAAATAATTTAAATTCACAAACCCAAACTTGAAATACAAAAACATTAAGCTGACAAATATCCGCATCAAATTGAATTCAAAATTTAACATGAAAAAAAATATACGAATACATTAAAATATTATCTTGAACAGAAGTTTATTATTGAAATTTGGAATCAATAGAAAAATTGTGAATTAAATATCAATACGCACTCAAAGATAATAAAAATATATATTATATTTATCTTGGAAATCCTGTTTACGATTTTGATAGTTTGTTAAGAAAACTTTGATGAACTACTCACACATTAGCAACAGAACAAGATATATTAAAAAACAAATTATTTGGCGACAAGGTCGTGTTCTTAAATTTACCTGAATATAAAGACAAAACAGTTTTGCTTTTGATCACGGTCAATAACGAAATGCGATTAATTCAAATTGACGTCAAAACATATTACAAATCAAAAACATATCTACAATCTTTATTTATTGATTAAATTATTAAAATGGCTTGAAAAATTATAAACACATTAAACCTAGAAGTACCAGCGGGTAAGGCACAACCATCTCCTCCACTTTGACCAATGCTTTGAGCAAATGGCGTAAACATCTGACAATTTATCAAAGAGTTCAACGAAAAAACAATGGAACTTATGAAAAGTTTCGGATGAGCTGAAGTAAAAGTAAAAGCAAAAGTTATAGTTTATGCAGATAGAACTTTCCATTTGGAAATATGAAGTCCTGTCACATCAAATTTAATTTTATGGAAAATTAACCAACCAAAAGGTTCTTGAGAACCAAACAAAACAAAAATCTGAAAATTAACAAGAAAAGATTTGGAAGAAATAGCAGAATTTAAAAAGGCAGATATGAATTCTGAAAATATGGATTCTATGATCAAGGCAATTGCTTGAACAGCAAGAAATATGTGAGTAGAAGTTCAATTATAAAATAAATTTATAATTCGTAATTTGTAATTCGTAATTTGTAATTTAATTAAATAAACGGGAGTCCGCTAAAGCAGACGCTATTACCGATTTTAAATATTAATAATTTAAAAAATGGCTAAACACTGAAAAAAGTACAATGAATCAAAAAAATTAATTGATTCAAACAAAGCTTATCCAATTGTAGAAGCAGCAGAATTAATTAAAAAAATTACTTATGCTAAATTTGGCGGAAGTATAGAAATCGCAGTTAGAACAAATGCAAATCCAAAATTTAATGATCAAATGATCAGGGCAACAACTATCTTACCTCATTGAACTGGTAAGTCAAAAAAAATCGCAGTTTTCGTTTCTGAAGACAAAGTTGCCGAAGCCAAAAAAGCTTGAGCAGATATTGCATGAAATGAAGTTCTTTTAACTGACATCAAGGCAAATAAATTTGATTTTGATATTTTAATAACTACTCCTGATCACATCAGAGATTTAGCAAGTGTAGCTAAACAACTTTGACCAAAATGATTGATGCCATCTCCAAAAGCATGAACAGTAGTTCAAAATATTACTCAAGCTATTGAAGAATTTAAAAAATGAAAAATAGAATTTAAATTGGACAAAACTTGAAACATCAATGTTGGAATAGGAAAAACATCTTTCACTGTTGAGCAAATTCAAGAAAATATAAATGCATTTCTAAAAGCACTTGAAGAAAACAAACCAATCTGAGTAAAATGAAAGCTGATCAAAAAAATAGTTATTTCATCAACAATGTCTCCTTGAATCCAAATTCAATATTAAAAACAAAACATATTTTTTTATCCATTAATTAAATTAAATGAAAAAATATTTAATCTGAATATTTATTTTTTCTTTTTTCTTAATTGGATGTGTTTTTGCTGGCACTTGATTAAATTTATATCTAAACTGAAAATTTGAATATCTAACAAAAAATAATCCATTATTTAGTTGAGCAGTTCTAAATGTTTTGATATACGATGAAAGTTGAACTCAAATTTGAAACACAAAAAATCAAGAAAAATCAGCTTATTTTCCAAGTGAGCCAAAACAAACAACAAACACAGATAGTAAATGAGTGATAATTTCAGAAGTGTTTTTTAATTGAGCTGACGAATGGATTGAACTTACAAATATTTGATGAGAAACTTTTTCTTGAGTGTTGAGTATTTCGTGAGTTAAATCGTCTTTGGTTAAAAAACCTTTTACAATATTGCCAAAAAAATCTGTTTTGATTTGAGATAATTTAAGTCAGATTTTGAATAAAGTTTATATTGTTTATTCATGACTTGGACTTTCAATTCCAGATACATCAGAAATCAATGTTAGCTTAATTTTTTCTTGAACTGAAATTGATAATTTTTTTGTTTCTTCTTGAATTGTAAAAAATTTACAACCAGGCATTTCATTCGAAAAACGCTCTATTTGAAATTCCTACTACACAATAATTTGAGCTTCTATCGATAGAAAAATCAATATCTCCTGAGATCGAATCGCTAATCCATGATTCTTCAATGATTTTATTACAGGATGGACAATATCAACTTGAGTAAAATTTGATCGATATGAAATCAATAATTTACCATCAAAAGATATCAACATTTTTAAATTAAATTTTTTATTAACTACATGAACGATAAATGATATCTTCAATTCATATGTAAATCCAATAGATACATTATTGATAAATAGATACTATATAAAATTAGTTAATTTGTCTTGATTATATCTCAAAGCAGCTGACGTTAATTGAGATTGAAAAGTGAATCCAATTGATGCATTATTAATAAACAGATATTATATAAAAACAATAAATAATTTTGTCGCATGATTATATGTTTTTGAAGAGAGAGATATGGCCGTATGTTTATCATCAGATGGGATAACAATAAATGAAAATGAAATAACAAATTGCAAAAATAAATATAACACAAAATTGTGAACATCGGCAAAAAACAATCCAATAATCCTTATAGCAATACTGAAAGATTGAGGATATCTTGCTGGCAGTAAAGATACTTATTTAAATTCAGATTCGAAATTTTTTAATAACGATCCTATTTATATCAAAACATTACACGTTTGAGATGTAAATGGAGGAAAATAATCTGATTTAATTTTAATTAAAATCGCCCCTCTATTTTAGAGGGCCTGCCTGCCGGTAGGCAGGGTTGGGGGAGTAAATTTAAAAGATTGAATTTTATGTATCAAGAAATTTTATCCTAAACACTTATCAATTTTTCATTGGTAAATATTTTTTGGATTGGCTCAAATTACAGTATCCAGATGTTCTCAATCCTTGATAATAAATACCGCCGGTATAGAAGAAACTTGGAATTGTGATGCCAATTCGTTATTTTCATCAACATTAACTTTCACAATTTTTACATTTTTGCCAGCATTATCTTTTTCTAATTCTTCCATAATTGGTCAAATCATTCTACAAGGCCCACACCACTCTGCCCAAAAATCCAAAACCACAACTCATTTGTAGTCCATTACTTCTTTTTTAAATTGATCTACTCAATTTACATGAATCAAACTCATTTTTTTATCATTAACAATTAAAATATATAAAGAGCCACAAAGCATGAAAAGCCCTAAAGCTTTAAAAGGACTTTATTACTTTCTATAGCTTTTTTAGCTTTTATTGCTTTCTTAACTTTTATTGCTTTCTTAGCTTTTTAATCACATTAAATACTTCTCACATTCCAGCGCAGCCATACAACCAGTTCAAGCAGACGTAATGGCCTGTCTATATTTTTTATCTTGAACATCTCCTGAAGCAAATACTCATTTTACACTTGTTTGAGTTGTTCAAAACTTAGTTATAATATAACCATCGTTGTCCAAATCTAATTGTCAGAATAAAAAATCTGTGTTAGGTTTGTGTCCAATAGCATAAAATAAACCAGAACAATCAATCTGACTTTCAATTTTAGTCTGATTATTAATTATTTTTACTCAACTTAATAAGCTATCTCCAACAGCTTTTATAACCTCAGTATTTCGCATAATTTCAATTTTAGGATTATTCAACGCCCTATCTTGCATTATTATTGACGCCCTCAAAACATCTCTTCTAACTATAACTATGACTTTTGATGCAAAATGAGTCAAGTGAATGGCCTCTTCAATAGCAACATCTCATCATCAAACCACTACCAAAACTTTATCTTTGAAAATTGGCAAAGAGCCATCGCAAATAGCACAAGCAGAAATTCATCTTTGTCGATATTCTTTATCTCAAGGGATATCCAAACGTTTGGCTATAGCTCCAGTTGCAATAATTATTGATTTAGTTTGTGTCATTTCATCTCACGAAAAAACTTCATAAGGAAATTTTTTTAAATCAACTTTATCAATATTTTTAGTCTGAATTTTAGTTCAATAATTCAAACTTTGCTGTCTCATTTTGTTCATTAATAAAGTTCAATTTATTCATTCAGGAAATCAAGGAAAATTTTCCACAACAGTAGTTGTAGTTAATTGTCATCAAGCTGGCATACCTCAAGCCATAAATCACTCAAACATAATCGGATTTAAATTTGCTCTAGCTACATAAATTGCAGCAGTATGTCACGCTGGTCAAGATCAGATTATTACAACATTTTCCATAATTAATTTTTTTGATATAAACAAGTGAACTAATGTTTATTTATTTGTTTGTTTTTTTCAACAATATTAACAATAATAAAAATATAATCATTATTTCATGTTTAAATATTTTATAATATAGTCAATGATTTGGTTCTTACAAATTGTTTGAGCTGGGTACATTCATAAAAAGCAGATATAACAATATAGCGAGACTTGTAAGAACTAGACTTTTTTGCTTACTTTTTGGGGCAATGCCAAAAAGTGAGTCTGCGAAGCAATAACAGAATTAGTAATTGTTAACAAAAAAAATAGAGTAATCTTAAAAGTTAAAGTAAATTTTTTTTTGACAATTAAATTCATTTCCGTATAATCAACTATAACAAAACATAATTTAATTATTTTCAACTCACATGAAAGTAGTCTATCCAAAAAATATAAAAAAATGATTATTAGCCTGAATGAATTTTTCAATCTGACCATTAAATATTTCCATTACTCAATTATTTATTTTGGCATTGTGAATAGCTTTAGCTCTTGTGACATTTAATGCATTTTGAAAATCATGATCCAAAGCATTGTGAATGCTTTTGGGAATTATTATTTTTATAATATTTGTTGTTATCGCTTTCTTTAATATTTCAGAGCTGACATTAATTCCATTTTTAGCAAAATTATTTAGAAATTATTTTTTTGATACAAACAGAAAATTCCAAATTAATCACGATAAAGATAATCCAACAGATATTTTGATCAAAGAAGCCAAAACAAAAGACGAAAAACAATTAATAACACAAAAAACAGATGTTCTTGATAAAGAAGCAATAAAAAATATAGAAAAATGATGACTTATATAAATAGCCACAAAGCATCAAAAGCAACAAAGCATTAAAAGCCACTTATTGCTTTCTATGGCTTTCTGAGCTTTCATAGCTTTTATAGCTTTCACATATTTTCATGATATTCAACTCTCATTGAATTCCAGTCAGCTTAATTTTATTTTTTTTGATAATTTTTATTTATTTTTTTAATTTCAAACCACATTTCATTTTACCAAAAAAACTTTTTAACATACAAAAAAAAATAATTTATAAATCGATTATATTCACGTTAATAACTTGTATATTACTTCTACCATTAAATATATGATTTATCACAAGCAAAAAAATAATAGTCGAAAAAAAAACACCGATACAAATTATTTTATATTTTTCTCTTTCTATGGC
>JBBABP010000004.1:0-36855 GCA_041657585.1 Candidatus Absconditabacterales bacterium
AAAGTAGAAAAACAGAAATTCTTAGACAGCTTAAATAAATTATTGCTTTATGATGAAGCAAGAAGACAGTTAGTCCTAAAAATTGTAAATTCAAAAAATTAAAATTTAATTATGCCGAAAATTCGTAAGGGAGGGTTTAAAACCCTCCCTTTTTTTCATTGCTAAAAAAAGTATGCAAAAAAATCTAGGAAAAATATCCGCTATTTTATTTTTCCTTTGGTCCGTCAATCAAAGTAATTTTTCCAGCACTTAACTTTATGATTGCAATATCAAAAAAATTACTTTGATTTATATCGATTCTAATTTAAATCTCTTTTTATCTCTTCGCAAAATGAAGGAAAATTCATTCATATTTTTTCACATCAACAATTTCAACTTTCTCTCAGTTGTCCAAAATCACAATTCCTTTATCCCCAGTTTGTCATCAACATTCAGCATAAAAAGGTGTTTGATCAAAAACAAAAATTCTTTGCCCATCCACAACAAAATCTTTTAATAATTTACTTTCCATTCATTTTAAATTTTTCCAGTCATCTCAATAACCAATAAATTTAGTTTGAGGGATTCATTGCAAATATTTTCCCCAGTCAATTCATTGCTTAAACATATCTTTTCATGATTGACGAGATTTTTGCTGTTGCTTTTGGATCTCTTTGTGAAATCATTTTAAATCTGTTTTTATTCATTTCTCATTTGCCAATTCACACGTTAACTCCAAAGGAAATCCAAATGTGTCATAAAGTTTGAACATATCTTCTCAAGAAATAATATTTCAAGCTGATTTTTTTTCGCACAAATATTTCATCATTTTTTGTCAGTTTTTTAATGTTTTTTGAAATTGGTTTATTTCTTTGGTCATTACATTTACAAAATTTTCAATATTTTCAGTTTCTTCAAAAATTTTATTAATTTCATTTCAAATATCTTTCAAAAAAGATTTAAATTCAGATTCATTTATTTCTTTCATCAAAACAAAATTATAATACATCCTTCTTACAAGTCTTCTAATAACATATCATCTTCATTCGTTTGAAATTAAAATTCCATTTTTGATCATAAAAAAAACAGTTCTGATATGATCAGCGATTATCCTAAATCTTTTTTCATTGCCAATATATTTCAATCAAACATATTTTTCAATAAGCTCGATCAAAGGCAAAAACAAATCTGTTTCAAAAATAGTTTCTTTGTTTTGTAATATTTTGCACATTCTTTCAAATCACATTCAGGTGTCTACATTTTGATTTTTTAATTTACTTAGCTTTCAATTCTCGTTACAATAAAATTCCATAAAAACATTATTCCAAATTTCTAATCGATTGTTTTCATCGGATTTTGGATTAGATTTTTTACTTGGCAAATTTTCTTTTCCTGTTCGATAAAAAATTTCTGTATCTGGTCAACAAGGTCAAACAGCTCCAGGGCTTCGTCGATTATTTTTTGCTGACATATAAGATATTTTGTCTTCAGAGATTCAAATTTCTTTCCAATAATTTGCAGTTTGAATATCTTTTGGCGATTCATTATTTCACTCAAAAACAGTAACGGCTAAATTTTCTTTTTCAAATCACAAAACATCAACAAGGAATTCCCAACTCCATTTTATAGCTTCTTCTTTAAAATAATCTCACAATGACCAATTTCACATCATTTCAAAAAAAGTAAGATGACTTGCGTCTCCAACTTCATCTATATCAACTGTTCTTATACATTTTTGTATATTAAAAAGTCTTTTTCCTAATTGATGTTCTTTCCCACTTAAATATGGAATGAGTTGTTGCATTCAAGCAATATTAAACATAGCAGTGCTTTCGTTGCCTCAAATCAACAAACTTTCTGGCAAATATTTGTGTTTTTTTAATTCCCAAAATTTTTTTCGTTCTTGCCTAAATTGTTTTGATGACAGTTTTTTCATACAGTAAAATTGACAACTATAAATATATAACTTTCAACTTTTTGCTTTAAGCTTATTGCGTATTCGTTTTGTTTGCTATTTGAGCATCTATATGTTCAAATAAATTAATTTTGTAAATTCAATCTTTAGCCAAAAGATATAGTTCTGGTTTATTTCAATTTTGATCAGGAACATCAACATCAACAATATTATTTGTACCTAAATCAAATTTAAATCTCAAAACATAATAAAGTCAGTAGTTATTAGCTGCTATATCATTATTTTTTGCTGGACGTGAATCATAAACTGTAAATGTTTGATTATCTTTGTCAAACAAGTAAACATATTTTGAATTTATACTACTTATAATTTTCACATTATTGCCATATTTATTAGTTATTTTGTCTCATCATAACAATTTAATTTCACGGTAATCTAAACTAAATGCAGTTGGGGGGTTCCTTCGGAATTGATAAAGTTTACCATCTCCCCAAACAAGAAAACTTCAATCTATAGCAAAATTTGCAAATCAAGATCCAAAATAAGCACCAGTGTTGTTTCCTCCTAAATAATATTTTTGTCATCAATCATAAATAATCTGAGATCACAAAGTATTGCGGTATCTTGTTACCAAAGTACTATTTCCAAGAGGACTTAAAGTTGCTTGAAATATATAAAGATTAGCTTTTCAATATACTGCCAATCACGCAATATCAGTAGGGAAAGGTATATCATCACTTGTGGTCACAGTTTGTATTCATCATTTATTTACAGACAAAACATTTCATTTGTTTGTAAAACAATAAAGTCAATCTTTCAACAAATTTTGATTACATCATTTTATTATTTCACTATCTTGCAAATTATAATCTAACAAGTTTCATCTCATGTTTTCGTTCATTGTTCACAACAATGCTGACTTATCACCAGCCACATTGATATTTTTTCATACAGATATTGTTTTTAGATTTCAAAGTTTTGATAATTCAATTGTATTGAATCAGATTAATTTTCATTTTTTATTAGAATTTGGATCATCAAATTTACTAAGACTGTTTATATAATTTACATTAAATTGTTTGTAATAGTCATTTTGTAAAATTTGTTTAAGCTGATTGATATCATCAGGTCGTTTGCCTTTACTTTCAAGTAAACTTATTTTTTCAAGTAAATCATGATATTTCATGGATTTCTCATCAGAAGTTGGATCCACTTGTTGAAACATAAACAAATCTTTTTTGATATCATCAATTGTTATTCATATATTTGTTCAATCTGATGTTATTATAGTTTCGTTATTGGATTTTAAAAATTGAGATATAAGACTAATTGCCATAAAAAATATAAATATACTAAGTATGATTACGGTTGATTGATATTTATCTTTAAAAAAATTTGTTTTTAGTTTAATCAATCGGCTATTTTCATATATTTTTCTTCATTTATTTTTTATTTTTTCTACTCAAATATTGAGTCCGCTTATGCTGTATCACAAAATAAATCATAAACTTTTTTTATCAACTCTTGGGGTAAGTATTTCTTCCATAATTTTTATTAATTGATTCTCTTCTTTTTTTAACACAAATTCTAATTCTTTAAAATCATTATTATCCATTATATCTCAAATTTTGCTTCAGATATACAATATTTCATCTCAACTTTGGATATCTCATTCTACAAAATCAGAAAACAAATCAATCTTTCATTGATCATTGATTCAGTTATACAAAGAATAATAGAGTCTATGGTTTCTAAATATCAATATTGTTGTATCTCAAATCATAGACGTCATCAAAATATTGTCAACTATGATTTGTGCAAATCATTTAATCAAAAAGAAATCCACATCACGAACTTTATCAGCAAAAAGTTTTAATTTTGTATTTAAATTTTGCAATGAGCTTTCAAAATTACTTTTTACTTCGTTTATTTCATAATCATCGTTAGATGTTTTGTCTACCATTTCAGATAAAAATTCATTAATCAAATCCTTTTGATAGTCCAAAAACTTATCAGTTGAAAACAAAACAGAAACTCTGATTTGAATTCAATTTTCAGCTTCTTTATGAAATTGTAATATTTGCTCTTCATTAGCATAAAAGTTTTTTTTCTCTTTTAAATGCATAAAAAAAATAATTTAAATTTCTAAAACAAACAAACAATTAACGATATCTTTTTAAAGCAGGGCGAAATTCGTTCGTTACAGCCAAATAAAGATGCGCGTAAATTTTATTTTTTTAATTTTTTAATATTTTAATTTTTTAGTTTTTTAGTCGTTAATATCCTATTTATCAATATTTATTCTTTTTTCAATAGTAAGTACAAAAAAACATACTTAAAAAAGGATAAAGTATCAAATATTTTTTTCCAATTCCTTTTTGGGTCAAGTAAAAATCTTCGCAATCGTTCAAATTTTAGCTTTCTAATTACTTTTGGCGCTCTTTTTTGTTTTCAAATCAAAAAATCAAACGTTCCTCATTGATTCATCACAATTAATTTATTTTTTTTAATTCTTTCAATATTCGCCATAGTCCATATTTCTTGAATTGGAAATTTTGGCGTAGATCTAGCGACAAACAAAATATTAATTCAATCTGATTCTTTTTTCAAAATATTTTCAATCTTATTCCAATCTAAATTTGAATATCAATCTTGCGCAAAAACAACATTATATCATTTACTCAACAAAATTTTTTTAGTCTGATTTATCAAATCTGGATATGTTCAGTAGAGTAGTATATTTATTTTGTTATTAAAAAAATTATTTTTAATCTGTTCCAAAAAATATGGCATAAAATCTGTTCAATTAAGGTTAGCTAATTTAAAAGTTTTACTCTCAATTCTTTTAAACATTTTCGCCAAAAAATAAAAAAGCCATAAAGCAATTCCATCAGGCAACAAAAAATCTGACTCATTTAACGCATCTTGGTACGCACTGCATATTTTATCAAAACTGATTTTTTTATAATCATCCAAAACCGCATTTTTAAATTCACTCAAATTATATTCAGAATAATTTTTTTCAAACACTTTTTTACCAACAATATTTGCAAAATAAACATAATCAACAACGCAAAAATGTTGTTTTTCATATTTTTCAATTATTTTTTCACAAGCTTGTTGATTATCTCAAGTGAAAATTTTATTTAATATTTTTTGCATAAAATAAAATTATTTCGTTAAAATTTACCCCAATAATTTTTTTAGCACTTCTTGAATAATTTGTGGATTGGATTTTCATCACGTTTTTTTCATCACCTGTCAAACAAAAAATCCCATCACTGTTAATTTTCATCATTTATATTGTTTTACTATTTCAGCGTTTTCGTCCAAAACAGATTTTGCAATTTTTTCAATCTCATCGTTATTTGTTAATTTCTGATCAAATCATTTTTCTTTAATTATGTTTTCTATTTTATTTCAACTCAACATTTCATCCATTACTATTTTTAACTGACTTTCCATTATCTTTCATTCTTTAGCAATTTTCAAAAATTCACTAAACTGATTTTTAGTAATTTTCAATCCATTTATTCAGACTATTTTTTCTTTTAAATAAGCCACAATTGGTCAGGCTATCCATTTTACGATCAATTTTGCATCAAATCATTGATTTACAAAATCCAAGAAATAATCTAAAATTTCTTTATCTCCTATCAATGCGTTGATATATTCTTTATTAAATCAAAAATTCTCTTTAAACTTTTTAATTAATTTATACGGAATTTCTAAATCAGTTTTTTCGATTTCTTTCAAAATTTCTTCACTCAAAATTAATTGTGGCAAATCTGGTTCAGGGAAATATCTGTAATCAAGTGCATCTTCTTTTGATCTCATCGGATATGATTCTCATTTGCCGTCATCCCATCATCTTGTTTCTTGTTGGAAACTTTCTCAATTTTCATAAATTTTAATTTGTCTTTCGTATTCATTTTCTATTGCTCTTTTTATTGCTCAGAAAGAATTTATATTTTTGATTTCAACTCTTGTACCTAATTTATCTTTTTCATTTTTTCTAACAGAAACATTTACGTCCATTCTCATTTGTCATTTTTCCATATCGGCGTCTGCCAATCAATTATACCTAACAATTCTTTGTAACTCTTTCAAAAATTCAATAACTTCGTCTATTTTTTCAAAATCAGGACCAGTGACAATCTCAACAAGGGGAGTGCCGGAACGATTAAAATCCAACAAGGCCTGTCATCAGTTGTGAATCATTTTCCCAGTGTCGCATTCCATGTGAGCATCAATAATATGAATAATTTTTTCTTTGTTATAGTTATCCATAAAAAAATTTACCTGACCTTCAATATTAGTAGGTTTGTAAAGTTGAGTAATCTGATATCCCATAGGTAGATCAGGATAAAAGTATGATTTTCTATCAAATTGAGAAATTTTATTTATTTTACAATTCAATGCTTTGCCCAACAATAATGATTTTAACAAAACTTCCTGACTCAAAGTTGGCAACGTTCATGGCTGACCTGTACACACAGGACAAATATTTGTGTTAGCTTGAAGTGTCTCAAAATTTTGTTCATTTTTACACTGACAAAACATTTTATTCACGGTGTTTAATTTTATGTGTATTTCCAAACCGACAGTTAAAATATAGTTCATAAAAAAAGTTTCAAAGGTTAAAAAGGCTACAAGGGCTACAAAGGCTAAAAAGGCCACAAAAGTTTAAAAGCCTCAAAGCAATAAAGCCATTTTATTTTTTTGGTTTTTACTGCTTTCTATGGCTTTCTTAGCTTTTTATACTTTCATTGCTTTTACTGATTTAATTTTTTTTTACAATATATTTAACGTCTCTTTTCAAAAAAATATTAGCAGATTTTTACGGTTGACTTTGTTTTGCAAATCCTTATATTAATATAGTCAGTTATTTTTTTTTACTCAAAAAAATAACTTAACAAAAATTTAAACAAAAATAGTGTTATAATATTTTTATAATATTATTTGTTTAAAATGGGATCGTTATCCAATTTATTTAAACAGTTTAATACAAAAAAATTATTAACCATTACTTATTCTTTTTTAATTTTTATTTGAATTTGATTTACTGCTTTTTTTTCTTGAGGATCATTTGATGTCAAAGAAAAAACGATATTACCAAGTTGAGTTATGATTGGAGATGAATTTAGTTGATGTTTTGAAAAATTTTGTTGGCAAAATAGAGAAACATTTTTTCTTTCTGTAGAACAAAAATTTAAAGAAGATCTAAAAGCATGACTACATAATCAAAAAATTACAGAAAAAAATAAATGTGATGAATTTCATATCAGTAGTATTGCTTATTGATTTGCTTCAGTGGAACATGGTAATGGTTATTCTTATTTAGCACAAAAAACAAATAACATTACTTCGCTCAAACAATCATCTTTTGGCAATCAATACATTTGGGAAAAGGAATATGGTAAATTCAAAAACTATTTAGTTTATCCAAATAAATTTTTAGCAGTTTTGGATTTTATGCACGTTTATAAATATTGATTTAGTTGCTATTTATGACAAAGACGAGTTTTACATTACAAGTTATGAAAATGAGAAAGTGTGGAAAATCCAGCATTCAAAAGATATTACAAAAATCTGACAAAATATGTCGCTTACTTTGAAAACAAACATTTCTAAAAAAATAGCTACAAAGCTCAAAAGCCATAATGCCATAAAGCCACAAAGCGATTTTAACTTTCTATAGCTTTCTATAGCTTTTCTATCTTTCTATAGCTTTCTATAGCTTTTCTATCTTTCTATAGCTTTCTATAGCTTTCTTAGCTTTCAATACCTTTCTTGTTAAAAATTATAGATGACCATAAAGCAAATCAAATAAAAAATGTATTAATTTAAGTTTGAAAACTAATTAAATATAAATATATTGAACTACGATAAGAATAATAAATAGAGAAATTAAATATTCATTATGTAAATCTTCACATCAACAGTACCTGCCTACCGGCAGGCAGGCTTGTGCCTCTTATGCAAGGTTTTCTCGCCCCGCGACTGCGGGGTAATATCAAATCAAGTTTTACTTACCTCCAAAAACATGCTTCATTACATCAAGTGAAAACTACAAATTTTTTGAAAAAATAAATTTATTACAAACGATTTATTTGGTATTCAAGTTAATTATCTTGGCAAAAAGGATCAGTGAGAGTATTTTATTTATCCATATTTGGACGATAACAAAAAATCGATTTTTTATTTTGCTTTTGATAATGTTGAGCAAAAATCAATTTTTGAAAATACTTTGAAAATCAATTGAATCTGACCAAAAACAGCTTTTCAGATAGTTCAATTACCAAAAGAAAAATTACAAACAGCCATCAAAAATTTAGATGCAAAATTTTTTCAAACAATTCCATGAATCTGACCAAAGTCAGCAAAAAAAATATTACTTGAGATGAAATGAAATTTTGATTTGGGCGATTTGGAAAAATTAGACATAGACCAACAATTATACAAAGATATAGTTAAATCTTTAAAATGATTTTGATACGATTCTGATAAAATAAAAAATACCCTCAAAAAATATGAGGGCAAAATTAGCAAAGAAAATATGTGAGAAGTTATTAAGCGAATTATTAAACAAATATAAATCAGTGACGAGTGAACAGTAAATAGTGATGAGTGAACAGTAAATAGTGACGAGTGAACAGTAAATAGTGATGAGTGAACAGTAAATAGTGACGAGTGAACAGTAAATAGTGATGAGTGAACAGTAAATAGTGACGAGAAAGAAAAATTTGACACTCGTCACTCGTCACACGTCACTCGTTACTCGTTACACGTAACTCGTCACTCGTTACTGTTATTTTTCTTCTTCCTCGTATAATTCAAATAATTCTTTTAATCTCATTTTTGTTTTAAAGCTTACTCATTTTCGTGAAGGTTTAATTTCTTCCAATGAATTTATATTTTCATTATTTGTTTCTGGTTCTTTATCAAATTTTTGTTCATTTAATTGCATTTGAAATATTTACAATATAAATCTTATCATTCGCAATTATAAACAAAAAATCTATTTTGTCAAATATTGTTTTTTCTGTATCATTATACAGGCGTTCGCTGTATAGTTTATTCAATTTTTTTTACAAAAATTTATAGCAGTTTCGCTTTCACTTCAAGGTTGCATCCAAACATTTTTTATATTCAGAGTTTTAATTTCTTCCAAAAGATTTTCTGTCACTTTTGGTGGAACAACAAAAATCACAACGTCGATTTTTTTTACTTCTGATAGGGTAGGGTAGACTTTTTTATTCAGAATTTTTTTTTCATTAGGATTTATCGGAATTACTTTACACCCAGCCCCAAGCAAATATTTGCAAACTTTATATCAATATTTTTCTTCATTATTTGATGCGCCAACAACGGCATAAAGAAAATTTTTATTGATCATTAATTAAAATTAAAAAACTAAAATATTGAAAGTTTGTCTTTGCGAGCCTGCCTGCGGTAGGCAGGGAGTTTTTTACGACGAAGCAATCTTATTTTAAACGTTGTAGATTGCTTCTCACGCTTTTAGCGGGATCGCAATGACTAATGCATTATCTTTAACTAATTCCCATTTCCTAATTTCTATTTCCTATTTTCTATTTTTCACTTTCTTTTTAGGTTCTTCTTTTTTTATCAAAGAATTATATTCTTCTTCAGAAAATAAGTTTATTTGTATTTTTTCTTTAATCATAATTTCATTGTTTATCATTTTAAAAAGACGCCTGCCACCATAATAATCAGACGTTGTTTTCCTTTCCTCTATTGTCATGTTTTGGTAAATTATTTTCAACAAATCTTTTTCTAATTCAGAATAATCATTCATTTTTTTCATCAAATCTCAATATGATCACATTATAAGATTAAAAAGTCATGTTTTATCAGTATGATATTTTGCTAACTGTTTTTTTAAATTTTCATCTGCATTATAATCAGTTATAAGCAAGGTATTCATTATGCTTATAAATATTTCTTTAAGCGTCCTTTGATCTGTCATATTATCAAGAAAATCTCTTTTTCTAAAAAAATTTTCAATTCCTTTTTTAATTTCATTCTCTATCCATCGTTTTTCAGCTCAATTTTTATTTCTTTTTATCTCATTTTCTATGCAAGATCAATTAGATTTATGTGAAAGATCTTTAACGATTTCATTTTTTTCAAGTCATAATTCAAATAATTCATGTTCTAAATGTTCAATATTTTTATAATGATCACAAGAAGTAAATTCATAAAAATCATCAATTAATTCATTATATTTTTTTTCTTCAGTTTTTTGTAATTTATGAAATTCCATTTCAAAATAGTTGTTATTAAATCATGATTTTTCATAAGCATTATAAAAATAATTAAAAATCTGATTATTTTTTTCTTCTTTTTCTTTTTTCAAAAGAGATTTTTCTGTTTCAATCTTTTCTTTAGTATTTTTAATTTCTTGTATTTTTTGTTTTTTTTGATCTGAAAGTTCTTTGTGTTTCAAATTTAATTTTTCTAATTCTGACTCTAAATATGCATCTATACTTGGATTATCTTCTGTTTGTTTTTTTGTCTCTTGATCAAGACATTTGGCAAGATAATTATTATATACGTCAATTATTTTAAACGCATTTGCAAAATTTCCTTTGGCAAAATCTTCCATAGGCAAACTTTTTTTTATATAACAATTCATAGAATCATTTTGATAAAGATTTGAGTTGTGTCAAAAATACATTCAGCTCTTTTCATATAAAGATATGTCAATATATATAACAAAATTATAAATGAACGCAACGTTTTTTTAAAATTATAAAAAACCCTCAATCTGAATATCAGATGGAGGAGCTTTATATTTATTATTCACTATAAAATTTCACATTATTTTCAACGCCGGCTATTTTATTCTCCAACAAAGCAATATTACTTATTATGCTTGCGCCAATAGCTAACGGACAACCCATAATCCAATATTTTTCACTAAAGGCAAACAATATAGCAAATGTTAATAATCCAATTATTGCTATCAGATACATTATCTTATGTTTTTTTTTCATATAATTTTATTTATTATTTTTATTTACAACATATATATAAATTTATAATCCAAAACTTCAACTCAATTTAAACTATCTCCAAAAATCTACATTCAACTTTTTTTGTCCCAAATTTTGCATTATGAAATCTGATTATTGCAAATTTGTTCCAAACTTCCAAAACATATCCAGTTCCAAACAATTTATGTTTCACTATATCTGATTCATTTATTTTACTTCTAGTTTCCAAATCTGCTCATCAACTAAGATCAAATTTCTTTATCAAATCAGCTGGTATCTCATCCAAAAATCTGCTTGGTGGATTCATTTTAGTTTGTCACCAAGTCATTCTGCTGTGTGCGTGAGAAAGGAAAAGCACGTCTTTTGCTCTCGTTATAGCGACATACATCAGCCTCCTTTCTTCTTCCAAAAGATTTGTTTCCATCATCGAATTTGAAAGAGGGAAAATATTGTCTTCAAGTCAAACTACAAAAACCATTGGAAATTCCAATCATTTGCTAGAATGAACAGTCATCAATTTCACTGCTTCTATTTCTCATTTTTCATTTTCCGATATATCTGTCAACAAAGTAACTTCTTCTAAAAAGGATTTCAATAATTCTTCTCAAGCAAATTCCTGAGAATTTTGATTTAATCCCTGAGAATTATAATCCTTATTATTATCTGAAATTCTCTGGTCTAATTCTCTGGAATTTACACTATATTTTCCAGCCATATTTATAAGTTGTCAGATATTTTCATATTTTTCATCAGCCTGAAATTCCCCTCATTCTTCTTTAACCAAATGATCTCTATATTTTATTTTTTTATCTAAATTTTCTATTACTTCCGCTGGAGTCATTCAGCTTAATTTTTCTTTCAAACTATTTATCACAGCAAAAAAATCGTTTAATCAAGTTTTTGCGCCAGGAGTTAATCTGATTGGACAAGTTTCATTTTTTATTGCTACCAAAGTTTCACTCAAAGAAAGGTCGTTGATCGCTCAATATTCTTGTATGCTATCCAAAGTAGTTTTTCAGATTTTTCTATTTGGAATATTCAAAATCCTTTTTAAACTCACGCTATCTTGTGGGTTAACCAAATATTTTAAATACGACAAAACATCTTTGATCTCTTTTCTATCAAAAAATTTAAATGCTCCCCAAACTTTGTAAGGAATTCATTCTTGTATAAAAAGCTGTTCAAAAGGGGATGACTGTGCATTTGTTCTATACAAAATAGCAACTTGTGACCAGTTTTTTAATTTTCATCATTCCTTCATTTTTTTTATCATATCTACAATATTTGCTGCCTCATCAGTTTCATTTCAATGCGAAAAAATCGTTATTTTGTCATCTCATTCTCTGTGGGCCACAATATTTTTTTTATACTGATTCAGATTATTTTTTATTATTTCATTTCATGCTTTGACTATGTGTGGACGAGAACGATAGTTTATCTGCAATTTAAACATTTGCATATCTGGCCAATATTTTTTTACATTCAAAAAATTTTCCATCAATGCTCATCTTCGTCAGTAAATACTTTGAAAATCATCTCAAATAAAAGTTATATTTCCTTTCTCTCAAGAAAGCATTCTCATCAATTCAAATTGAATTCGATTAGTATCTTGTGCCTCATCTACAAGGATATATTGAAATTTATTTACCCATTTTTGCAAAATTTCTGGTTTCTTTTTAAATAACAAATATGGAATCAAAAGCAGATCATCAAAATCCAATCAGTTTGATTTTTCAAGTTCTTTTTGATATTCAGTATAAACTTTTACCATGCTCTGATCATAATCAGAATTTGCATTTTTAGCAAAAGTGCTTGGCTCGATTCAATTATTTTTTTGGGTAGAAATAAAATTTTTAGCTTCTTGATATTTAAAAACTTCCTGTAAATTGAGCTTTTTCAAGACATCTTTAATTACTAAAACAGATTCGTTAGTATCAAATATTCCAAAATTTTTGTTATAATTTTTTTCCAATTTTTCTATGTCTTCTTTCAATATTTTCAAAAATATACTATGGAAAGTTCATATCCATTTCAAATTATTTGAAAGATCAATGGATTTACTTACTGACGAATTATTTTCTATCGTATTCAAAAAATCATCAATCGAATCATCTGAACTCTTTCTTGTCTCATCTGAACTCTTTCTTGTCTCATCTGAAATCATTCTTATATCCTCAGCTATCTTCATCAATCTTTCTTTCATCTCATTAGCTGCTTTGTTTGTGAAAGTTACTGCTAAAATTTTATTTACAGGAATATTTTTGCCTCGAATCAGATAAGCAATTTTGTAAGTCAAAACTCTAGTTTTTCAACTTCAAGCTCCTGCTATTATAAGGCTACAAGTGTCAGTATGTAAGGTGGCTTTTAGTTGTTCTTCGTTTAATTGTGTGGCTAAATAAGATTTTATATCCAAAACCAAATAAATTTAAAAATTAAAACATTAAAATATTAAAAGATTTTTTTGTCATTGCGAGCCTGCCCACCTTTGGTGGGCGGAGCGAAGCAATCTTAAACGTTTAAATCAAGATTGCTTTGTCGCAAAAAAGCTCCTCGCAATTACAAATTTCCAATTCCAAATTTCTAATTCCAAATTCTTGTTTTCTTTCTACATAAAAAACTTTCCGTTTCAATTTAAACTTGAAAAAATAGTCCAAAAATTTGCTTTTTTCTGAATTCAGATTATAATTTAGGTGTATTTATTTTTTATTATTAACATTATGAAAGATTTTAATGTTCCAAATGCCAAAGAAAATTATGTTTGACTTAGTTATGATGAAAAACTTTCTAAGGTAAAATTTATCATAAATTTACTTAAATCCAAATCGCCTTTTTTTGCTGAGATTAGTAATCTTTTCAAAAGCAATCAAAAAATTAGTGAGGAGATTTTGGATTATTTGTATGATGTAGTTATGAAATTAGTTGATGTTCAAAGTAATGACGCCGTAATCAAAGAATGAAAAATGAAATTAAAAGAAATCAAAGTTTCTATGTGAAAATAAATTTTAGTTTTTTAATATTATTAAAATGGTTGGAGAAATTTTACAAAACAAAGGCATTGAAATAAATAAAGAACTTTCAGCTGATGAAAAAACAGCAATAGAATGATTAGATTTATCTAATAATGCAAAAGTAAAGAACGCACTTTTGACTGAAAAAATAAAAATAGATATTAATGCCGATTGAGCTATTGCTTCTGATAATTCAGAAGGAAAAACAATGCAAGAAATTATGACAGAATTTAATGACAATGTGGAAGTTAATCCGACAGATGCAACCAAATTATCTATCATTGCTGACAAAGATTCAACAGCTCCAGAATGGATAAAAAAAATAGTTGATTCGGAATGAAATCGATGAGCAGATTTGGCATTTTTAATTACAACAATAAATAAAACATTTTTGAATGAATCTATCTTGACGCCACAAGAAACATTTGATGTCCAAACAAAAACAGAATTAGGTAATTTAAAAAATGAAATTGAAAAAGTAGATGCGTCAGCAGATGTGCTACAAGAAAGTGAGCTTAATTTTACACTTTATAATGGAGTAAATTTAGCAGATATTGTTAAGGAAGTAAATAAAATCACAGACACAAATGATTTAAAATCTGATTTAATAGCATTGCTTAAAACACCAGATATTGTTTGATTTCAAAAAGCACTTGGTATGGCTGAATGAACTTGACCTGAAGATGCTGATTGAAAATTTTGACCTTATACTCTAAGTGTTTTGGAAAAAAAGAACGATCCTAATGTTAATTTATATTCGTATGATAATACAAACGATTCAAATAATAATACGGAATCTGATTCAACTCAATTTCTTTCACTGGAAGATGCGGAAAAAGATCCAACAGCCAATCATATGCACATAGATGGTAAAGATTATGTACCTAATGCTTGATATACTTGGGTTGATGGTGATGAAAATAATGGAAATCGAAAAACAAGACTTATGACTAAAGAAGAATGTTTGAATGAATTAGATAAAAATCATTTAATTAAAGATAATGAAAATACTCTTTTGCCAGCTGATTGATATGATTGGGAAGATAAAGATAATGCTTTAAATTATGCAGTAGTAGAGCTACCAAAAGCAAAAGAAACAATTAAATCATCAAAAGAAATTGAAACAATAAATGAAAAAGACAAACAAAAAGGTAGGGAAATTATAAAAAAATATATAGAAGATAAAGATATAGATTTTAATAATGTTAACCAATGATTATTAAGCGGTGAAGATCCATCAAGAAATTTATTCTCTGACGAGGTTAATAAAATTTTTAACGATGCTTGAATAATTGTGGATCAAAATTTAACAAATAAGCTTTTTCAGTTTTTAAAAGACCATGATGAGATTGACTCAAATAATAATATAGATTATTGATGAAGTAGTACGAAAAACAGAAGTAAAAATAATCAACATATAGAAAATTTAATTTATGACAATATTCAAACAATAATACATTATTAAAAAAAATTCTACTCATCTACCAACAAACTATCCTTCACTTCGTCATAAAGTTGGATAATATCTTCAGGATTAATGTAATTTGGAAACAAAACCTGATTGAGATCAATTTCAGTTTGGATGCTATCAGCGACTTTATTATTATTTTCAATAAATCAATCTATTTCATTTTTTTCAAATCAATTTTGGATCAATATTTCTCTAATTTCATTTTCCGACATTATAAAATATTCTCATTTTGGTTTTCTTCTATCTTGATCATAAATTTTTTTCCCATCCTTAATCGCTAACGCAGTTTCCCATGCTTCTTTGTCTTCCTTTTTCGGATAATGGTAATTGTTGTTCACTACGCATTCTAATTTATTTTTTTTCGCAATTTCAAAAATCAGATTGTTAATTTTTTTTATCTCAGGCACATTTTTGTAATCTTGAGCAATTATTTCCAAATAAACATCATCTACAGTATCTTTGATCATTTGTATTATTTCTATAATTTTTGTTTCTTTCTCATCAACTGCAAACATTTTGCCAATCCAAGATTCTATTCATCCAAAAATCGCTATTATTCATTTTCAATATTGTTTGAGTACATTGATATCAATTTTTGGTTTATTTTTTATTCATTTAGTGTTTGCAATAGCAGTTATGTCCATTAAATTTTGGTATCATTCTTTATTTTTTGCAATCAAAACAATATTTCAAATCTGATTTATATTTGTCGTTGAATCTATATCCAAAACGAAACCAAGTTCTACTCAAACTATTGGCTTGATTCATTCATCTTTTGCCATTTGATAAAATTTTATTATTCAATACATTCAGTTGTAATCTGTGATTGCAATTGCGTTCATCTCCAATTCTTTTGCTTTCGACAAAATTGCGTTTGGTTTGCCAATCGCTTCCAAAAAAGAAAATGTGCTATGTCAGTGAAGATGAACAAAACTCATTTAATATCTTAATTTTTTAAATATACAAAAATAATGTAATCTTTTCATATCAAATTTCAAAACAAAAAAAAATAACGGAAAAATCTGAAAAATAATCTGACAAATCTGATAAAATAATAAAGCGATAAACTATCGACCAAACTTGCCCGCCTTTTGTTTGGTGGGGAGTTTTTGCGACAAAGCAATCTTGTTATAAACGTTTAAGATTGCTTCACTTCGTTCGCAATGACAAATTATCTTTGAAGCCTTTGAGACCTTTGTGGCCCTTGAGACTATTCTTATTCTATCTCATTATATCTTGGAAAAAAACAATACACAATATTATAAAAAGCTCAAATTACTTTATCTAATCATTTTTCTTGATCGAGCATTTTTTCAGTCAAAATTCATTCCAATTTAAATATTTCATGTTCAACTTTCTTGCCAACTTCTTGAAATCTTTTTTTTCTCTCTCATCAGCTTTTTTTATCTCATCAGATCTCATTCTTCAATTTCTCATTCGCCTCATTCTTCAATTCTCATCAGTACTCATTTAGCTCTCTGAATTCCCAAAAAAGATCTTCGTAAACTTCAAAAAATCTTTTAAAAAGCTGACTACCTTTTGTTTTTCAAAGTTCACTTATTTTTTCTTTTAAATAATCATTAATCAGATTTCTAATTTCATTTTTTCTATTTTCGTCCAATCACTTAAAAAATTGTCCATAAATTTCATGATTTTCCAATTCTGACAAATAGGCTATATGTCATTTTTTTTCTTCTATATTTTTTATAACATTCATAATTTGTTGGATTTCATTTTCGGACATTGGTAACTAAACTAAAATAAAAATTTACTGGCCTCCTTTTCTTCAAAGGAGGGGACCCCGCACGTGCGGGGGGAGCCTGCCTGCGGTAGGCAGGGATTTTTATAAAATTTATTTTTAAATTCCTCTCCCGCGAAAGCGGGATACTCCCTTTAAAAAAGGGAGACAGAATAATGTTTTATTTCTCCAATTCCTACTCAAAACTAATACAATCGACAAAATATCATCAATTAAAATTATCTTTTTTTACTTTTCAAATTATACTAATTTCATTTAAGTCATCAGGATTCAAAATCATTTTTTCTGCCATTTCTCATTTGCCCCAAAACAAACTCGTTAACTTTTTTTCTCCGATTTTTCCGTGAATTTTCAAATGAGATTTTCAATTAGTTCAGACTTTTTCAACTTTATTTATTACTATCCCTTCAATCAAAAACACTGGTTCTTCGTTACCTTCTCCAAATGGTGCAAGTTTGCTGATTTTACTCAAAATTTCATTATCCCATTCATCGTGATAAATTTTGGTATCGATAGATAATGATTTCACAATATTTTCTTCTGTTATTTTTATTTCACAATATTTTTCAAATTTTTTAATTAGTTTATCCAAATTATTTAATCTGACGGACAATCATCATGCTCATCTGTGTCAGCCGAATCTTTCCAAAATATCTCAAGCTGATTTTATCATTTCAATAACATCAAAATAATCTGGACCTCTCAAACTCGCAACAGCAAGGTTTTTTTCTTTGTCTATTTTCATTATCATTGAAGGTTTATTATATTTTTCTGTGAGCTTTCAAGAAACTATACCAACAATTCATTCATGAAATTCTTCATCAAAACAAATAAGAATTTTTTTTTCAAAATCAATTTGATTTTCAGCTTTTTTAAACATTGTTTCTTGTATTTTTCTTCTTGCAGTGTTTATTTCTTCTAGGTTTTGTAAATACTTGACCTGTTTTTCTCATGAATAAAGGAGTGAATATAAACTATCGTAGGGCGAACTAATTCTTCAACCAGCATTTATTCTTGGTCAAATCACAAATCATATATGATAACTTTCAATATTTTCTTTTAAATTCAAAAACTCCAAAAATCATTTCAGCGATCTAGGAATATGTTCACTACGAGAGTTCATTAACTCCAATCATCTTTTTACCATCACTCTATTTTCATCCAATAATGGAGCAACATCAGCAACAGTTCAAATCGCCACAACAGGCAAAAAATAATTAAAAATCTGATTTTTTTTCTTTTGATCAAATTTGGATTTTGTAAGTAACGCACAAACAAGTTTAAACGCTACGCCAACTCAGGCAAGTCATTTAAATTTATAATTAGGCGAAATTTGTGGATTGACTACAGCTACTGCTTCAGGTACACTATCCAAATCTTGATGATGATCAGTAATTATCAGATCAATTCATATTTCTTTGGCATAAATAGCTTCTTGCAAAGAGGCAATTCCATTATCAACTGTGATTATCAAATCAACTCATTTTGCTTTAATTTCATCTATATGATTTTTTTTTAATCAATAGCCTTCTTTGACTCTATCTGGGTATTGTATACTTACGTTTTTGTAGTCAAGAAATTTAGTAAAAAACTTATAAAGAACATAACTTGAGGTTATTCCATCAACATCATAATCACCAAAAACCATAATTTTTTCTTTTTTTTTAATGGCCTCCAAAATTCTTTTAACTGCCTTATCCATATCATTTAACAAAAAAGGATCTCATCGATAATCTGCAAATTTTGGATGTAAAAAAGAATCGATATTATCATCGATTTTCCTTACCTTAAAAAGTCTTGTCAAAAGATCTTCCTTTTTATTTTCGTATAATATTTTGTAATTCATTATATTTCTTTTTTAAAATTTCACAAAAGTGTTCAACATAATAAATTTTTAATTTTCAAATACAAACACAAAGTTCCCAAAAATTTATTTTTCACAGATTTGGCAATAAAGGCCGACTTTTGAAGGAGTTTTCAATCCCTGATGTTTATCTCAAGGGATTGGGTGGAGTAGGTTATGACAGTAAATCAAGAGTAGTTAAGGGTTACTTATTTGTTCACATTTAACCTTATCTACAAAAAATTAGGTCCGATGGTTATTGCCATCGGATTTTTTTTAATCAAAAAAAACCACAACAAATATTGTTGCGGGTCCACTTATTTAATTCGTAATTACAACAAACCGATTTCTTTCATCGTTTGCTTAAATTTATTTGCTTCTTTTTCGTATTTTTCAATCTGCTCAATTTTTTCAGACATTTTTTTAAGTGCCATCTCTTTAAGTGTTTGTTGCTCAATAGGATAAAATCCAACGATATCAGTATTTTTATCTGTCCCTTTTTTATTCCATCCGGCATTTTTTTCGATTTTTATAATACTCACATAGCTTTTTAGTACAAAACCACTTGGTATATCTCTTATATTTTTAATATCTGCATCGTTAGATATTATTTGTATTTCGCCATTTTCGTTTAAGACTTTGACTATTTCAAAGTATCTTGCAGAAACTCCACGGCATTCCATCAAAAGAAATTGACCTTCTTTTATTTGATTACAATTAATTCTATCCATATTTAATTTTATTTATATTTATATATTTTATATTTATTTTCGTGCAAATATTATATTTTTGTAAAATAATTACAACAAGAAATAAAATAACTATTTCTAGTTATTTTACAACGATTTAAGCGGACTTGCCTGCCTCTGTTTTTGGTGGAATAGGAATGAATTAAATGAATCCTGTCTTTATCAGTGATTATTTAAATTCCTATGTAAAAAAAATCTTCAATAAAAATTATTGAAGATCCCTATATTTTTTTAAAATTTGTAATTACAACAGACTAGCTTTTTTCATCGTTTTCTTAAATCCGCTTAATTCTTTTTTGCACCTTTCGGCCTCTTTAATTTTTTCTTTTAACAATTTATCTGCCATTTCTTTAATAATCTTTTCCTCTATAACATCAAAGGTAAGAACATCATTATTATTGTCTTCGCGTTCAAGCTTTGTTATATACACATAATCTAATAGTTTAAAAGCATTTGGTATCTCTCTTTCGTGTTTGATATCTGCTTGGTCAGAGAGTATTTGTATTTTTCTATTTTTTAATGCTTTAGCTATTTCAAAATATCTTCTTCCCCTGTTTCTTGTGCCAATTAAAAGAAATTGCCCTTCTTTTATTTTATTAAAACTAATGTTTAGCATATTTAATTTTATTTATATTTATATTTATTTTCGTGCAAATATTATCCTTTTGTAAAATAATTACAACAAGAAATAAAAAAAGAAAAAAATCTTTGATTTGATTTTAAATTGTTTTTGCTTAATATAATAATATTAGTCATTGCGAGCTTGTCCGCCTTTTGTTTGGTGGAGAGTTTTTTACGACGAAGCAATCTTGTTTTAAATATTTAAGATTGATTCTCCCGCTTTAGCGTGATCGCAATTACAAATTCATCTCATTTTACCATTTAACTTTCATTATGAAAAAAAAACTAAGCATTATCAAAGTTTATTTTGCCATATTTTCTTTGGCTAGTTTTGTTGGTTTACTTGTAGCTTATTGAATAGCAATCCAATCATTGATTTACTGAAAATTAATTTCTAATGAAGAATATATACAATGATCTTACAATAATTATGAATTAAAATCTTGCGAAGATCCAACTATTCCATCATCTGTAACAACAGCAAAAACTGGCAAAAAAACACAAAAAGATATCGATTTGTGTCAAGAAAAAGCAAAAAAAAGCATTATCACGATGAGGAATTATAACGAAAAAACAAATATAATTTGATGATTGCTTTGGGGAACATTATCTTTGATTGTATTTATAGTTCATATATTATTATTCACAAAAAAAGAAAAACAAGAGGATTAAATGTGAAGTAAGAGATCTGATGAGATAAATAAGAGATCTGATGAGTCATCGTTATCTCTCATCTGCGCTCATTCTTATCTCTCATCTGTGCCTCATTCTTATCTCTCATCTGACCTCATTTCTTCTAATCACCAAATACTTCTTCTATTCAATCTTTAATTTCATATCAATTCAAAAATTCTTTGAGATGAGGTTTTTCTTTAATTAATTTTTCTATACTATCAATCAAAATCTGATAATCTCATGATTTTGGATAAACACTTGTGATAGGATCCAAAAGCCCAGTTGGCCTGATAATTTGTTGTACTATTTTATCAGACAACTGTAATTCATATTCAGAAGGTGTTGCTGACAAAAAAATTGAATGTGAATTATGTTTCATTCTTTTTTTCAAAAAAGTTGTATCCAGTTCTTTCGAATCATTTTTGTTCCATCATAAAATATATTCCAATTCTTGAAAATTCAAAGGTCTGTGATCTGACGCAGAAGGCAATCTAAATCAATATTTAATCAGATTGTTTTTTCTTGATTTATCTCATTCCGGCATGGCTCTAAGCTGGGGGAGCGTCATATGCGATTCGTCTATGATCAAAAGAAAGTCGTCAGGGAAATAATCAAAAATAGTGTTTGGTGGTTCGCCAGGAGATCTATTATCAAAATAAACAGAATAATTTTCAATGCCATTTACAAATCAAGTTTCTCTTATCATTCTAATATCATATTCCACTCTTTTTTTAATCCTTTCTGCTTCGACCAACATTCATTGTTTTTCAAATTCTTTGACTCTATCTTCTTTTTCTTTGTCCATTGTTTTCAAAATATTTTCCAAATCTGAAACATCTTGCAAAAATTGTGTTGCTGGCCAAAGTATAACCTGATCTTTTTTTCATCTAAATTCAAAACTTGTAGAATCTTTCAATTCAATCAACTCCAAAATTTCTTCATTAAAATGTAATCTATAAACAAATTTTTCCGTACTTGAAAAAATATCAATTATATCTCATTTAAATTCAAACATTCAATGTTCAATTTTTGACATAATTGGCTTGTATTGCATTTTCAAGAGTTGTCTTTTGAGTAAATTGAAATCATATTCTTTTCCAATTTCAAATTTCAGACAGTTTTCTTCAAAAAATCTTTTTTGTCCCAAACCATAAAGAGACGAAACAGACGCTACAACTATAACATCTTCTCTTGAAAGTAACGATGCCATGGTTGCAAGTCTGTACATTTCAATTTCCTTATTTATCGTTGCCTCTTTGTCTATATAAAGTCATTGAGCGGGCAAATAACTTTCTGGTTGATAATAGTCAAAATAAGATACAAAATAATGTACGGCGTTATTTGGAAAAAAATGTTTAAATTCCGTTGCAAGCTGAGCAGCAAGAGTTTTGTTGTGTGAAATAATTAATGTAGGTTTTTGAATATGTTGAATCATATTTGCCATAGTGAAAGTTTTTCCTGTTCACGTTGCACCAAGCAAAGTTGCCTTGTGTTTTCAGCTTTCAAAAAGTTTTTTAATCTGAGATATTGCTTTCGGCTGATCTCAAGATGGTTGATAGGATGACTGAATATCGAACATTTTAAAATTAATAATTAAATTAGTTACGAGTGACGAGTGACGAGTAACGAGTACATAGTTACTGTTCACTTTTCACTGACCCTTATATTAAAATAAAACCAAAAATCCAAATCAAATTCAAATAAATAAATTTTTCTCCAACAAATACTATTTTTTGTGAATTTTGATGATTGGCATTTTGTTATATCGCCAACAAAAAATTTTTTATTAAATTTCATTTTTTTTCTACGCCGGATTAAAATTTGAAAATTAAACACAAAAAGTCAAGTGTAAAAAATCTATTGACTTTCTATTTTAAAAACATAAAAATCAAATCAAAATTAAACAAAAAAATATGAACAATAGAAAAAGAATTGAAAAAAAAAGAGTTGAAAAAACAATTGTTTTTTCAACATCATCAAGTAAAGTTAGAACAAGTAAAAATGGTAAATCATTGCCATGCAATTGTTCTATAAATAATACAAAAAAATATAAAAAAATTGATCCAGTGGCAAAAGAAGTGAATAATATGTTCAAATATTTGGCATATGGTAAAGCTTCTTTATGTTTTGTTAGATAATAAATAATTTTCTAACATTAAAATGATTTTTTTTCAATGTTTTTAATATTTTTTTAATTTATCTCTTGTGGATTCACTTGAGATTTTTTTTGAATCATTTATTTATGTTTATCATCATTTCAATGATAGATAAATTATTATACTTGAAAAATTAAAATAAATCATTATTTAAATGTTAGTAGTTATTTTACTACAAGTATAAAACAATCAAAAGTAGTTATTTTATTTCTTAAAACAAATATCAAAATGGCTACAACAAAATCAAGTTTTCATGGTAAGTTTTTTTACTATGAAAATATTAATTGAAAAATAAAAAAAGTTTCAAAAACTTTTAATGAAGCAAAAAAATTTGACGCTTTTGTAAAAAAGTATCAGATTCCTAAACTTGATATTTTAGGTGATTTTGTTAATAAAAAGCCAAAAGCTTTGACAAAAAAGAAAACAAAAAAATGTTGTTAAAAGATGGATTATTTCTTTATTAAAAAAAAATTAAACAAAAAAGATTGGAGAATTTTATGGAAAAATTATTTATTTCTTTTAGGATTATTCCATATTTTGAAAGCTATGGAATAGAATTTGATTTATTAAAAGTAATCAGTGATTCTTTGCAAAAAAGTAAGTATTTTTTGCAGTATGATATTGATACAAATGAAGATTTTAGAATAAATGTTCATTTAATTCAGAATCATTCATCTTTTGATGAAGATATAAAAGCTTATATAGAAGCTTTTTATAAAAATGGTGAAGTAATATTACCAATGCAAGAATTTGAAAGTAATTTCAAAAAAAATGATCAAATCTTGAAAGATTTATCATTAAAAATAATTAATTATTTGGATTCAAATATAGATTATTTAAGTGAAAATGTCTTTGGTAATGATTTTTTTAAAGATTTTAATTTACAAATGATCCTATTTAATGTAAATTAAAATTTATAACTATAATTTTGATACCGAGAGATTCTCGGTATTTTTTATTACAAAAAAATCATTTGCAAATTTTAAATTACAATTGTATTTTTAAAATCATTTTTGATTTTATATTTTTCCTTATTTATATTTCCCTTTTAATGTTTTGATTTTTTCTGCTTTATCTTTTTTCTTTTGTGCTTCTTTTTCTGCTTTAATTTCTTCCTTAGTTTTTTTAACTACCTTTTTTTCATCAAGGTTTTTTTCTCATCAGACATCATTCTTATTTGTCTCATCAGACTCATTCTTTGTTTTTTCTTCTGATATATCTTTTTTAACTATCACAGTAAAATCCTTTTTTATATCTTTATAAAGAAAAGGAACTGTGAATTGTCAAATTGCAGTCAGTTTTTTTTTTAATTTTATGTAATGTGGTTCTAAAATTATTCAGTAAACTTGTTTTATCATTTCAGAAATTTCATTTTCATCTATTTTTGCATAAAGAGTGTTTTCTTTATTCGCTTTTTTTGTTATCACGATACCACCATCTTGTTGCATTTTCATAAATAATTCTTCCAATCATTGAACTTTTTTTGATCTGTCGTGTTCTGCTGCTTTCATTTTTTGTGCAAATTTATTTTTATTGCCTATATCAGCCATAACGGCTATATTTTTCACAAACAAAACATTTCTTGCGAAAATTGGCCTTACTTTTACAATTTCAAATTTTTCGCCCAAATGTTTGTCATTTTGAAGCAAAATTACTTCAATATTTCTGTTTTCAGTTTTTCTTCTTGCCATTATTTAAAAAAAATAATTAAAAAAATTTATCACGGGATTACTTTTAACAATTTCACCATAAATTGCAAACAGATTTTAAATCTTATCTTTTTTTTGGCTTTTTCGCCTATCTTGTATATAATCTTCTTTAAAAAAACAAGGTAATTCCAAAATAAATTCACTTGCTTAATTTTTCCTAATCTATATATTAAAATTTGATTGTTCGATGCCAATTTTATAGTATATAAAAACTATTTATGGATGTTGATCCAAAATTATTAGCATTGCTTGATGTGGTGATAGACAATTATATTTCCAAATGAGAACCTGTTGGTTCCAAATTTTTGCATTCTTTGTGAGATAGTCAATATGCACCTTCAACATTGAGAAAATATTTAAACGTATTGGAAAAGGCATGAATGGTTTATCAACCATATAATAGTTCAGGCAGGATACCTACCGTTCAATGATTATCCGTTTATATAGAAAATTATTTGGTTCAACAGGAAAATGAAAAATCATTAGAAATCGTAAATGTAAGAAAATGATTGAAATATCTAATTGAAACAATGTGAAGTTTGGTTGATGGCGTAGTAGTAGGGTTTGTTAGAAATGATGAATATTATTATTTGTGAATAAATAATTTACTTAGAGATGATTCGTTCGAAGAATATCACACGACAAAAAATATTATTAGTTTCATAGAACAAAAAAAAGTAGTTAAATTTATTGATAACAAAATAATTAAAAGAAATCAGATTTATTATACTTTTATAGATGATGAAGATATTGTAATTTCTTGTCTTTATGCAAAGATTATAATAGATAATTATGATTGTGTGGTTAGTGTCATTTGATCAACAAGAGTTGATTACAAAAAAAATGTATCTGTACTTAGAAAGTTACTTCAATCTTTAGATAATAAATAAAAAATAAATCTGATGAAAAATATAGAAAATCAACAAAAAGAAAATATCTGATCTTGAGATAAAAAATTAGAAAAAAATTATGATGAATTAAGAAAAAATATAGATAAGGTAAAATTCAATGAAGATAATGATTCTACAAAAGAAAAAATAAAATCTGAAATGTTGTGACTAAAATCTGAAATAGCAAAACAAACAAAAATTGAAAAAAAATCATTAAAATCAAAATCTTCTTTAGATCAACAAAATGCAATAACCAAAGAAATAAAAAAAATTGAAGTTTGGATTGCTAACAACCCAGAGCGCCCAGCAAAAGAAATTTGACAGGCGGCTATTAATATATTAAGTACAATAGAAAATAGTCCAAACGATCCAAATTTAATTGCAAAATTTATAGGCAAAATTATGAATACAATTTGGAATTATAAAAATCATATTTAAAAATATTTTAATGTTTTAATCTTTTAATTTATTTTATGTGAGAAGTAATACAAAGTGCTTGAGGTATAGTTTATTATATTGATGAAAATTGACAGCCAAAATATCTTCTTATCAAAAGGCATGCTCTTTCTGGCAAGATAGAACGAGTTGCTCCAAAAGGTAAAATACAAGCAGGAGAAGATATTCAACAAACAGCATTGAGAGAGGTTAGCGAGGAAACTGGCATTCCAATTAATCAAATGAAATTAAAATGACAATTGTGAGTAACTCAGCTTAGAAATATTGAAAATCAAAAATGACAAATAGAAAAAGATGTCACATATTTTCTTATGCAGTATATTTGAGATCCGTGATTAGTTAATATTCAAAATATAGAATGATATGTTGGGCTTTACAAACGAGCAACTTTAAATGATGTTTTGTGATTAATTTATTACAAAGATATTAGAGAATTAATTAGAAAAAGTTATAATATTATTAAAGATGAAAAAAAAACTTTTGATATCAAAAAAAATTTTATAGCAAAACTTGATTTGTAATTTAATTGAAATTTTTATCTAATTTGATATATTGTAATAAACATTAAAAAATTAAAACATTGAAAAATTAAAAGATTAAAACTTGTCCGCCTCTTTCTTTGGCGGGCCTGCCTGCGGTAGGCAGGGATTAAAAGATTAAAAAACAACAATTCCTATTTTATTTTTTAAATATTGTGAATGGCAATAAATTTAACAAAGCCAAGCGTATCTTATAAGTTTTCTAATATTATAGAAAATGAGCAACAAGAAATTAAGGATATTGTAGAAAAAAATATTAATTGAAAATTAGATTCTTATCTAAAAAAAATCTATTCTAAAAAAGAAAATGCTGAAGTAAGAATAGAATATAATATATCACAAAATAAACAAAAAAAGTATGAAGCAAGTTTTTTGTTTCATTATGATGGTAAAATGTTTCCATACATAAATAAAATTTGATTTAAATATATTCCTGATTTGGTGAATCATGCATTCAAACATTTCAAAGAATTTTTGTCAAATCAAAATATATAAAGTTTCAAAGCCACAAAGGCATCAAAACCACAAAAGCCGAAAATTCTGAAATTTTTTTATGGCTTTCTTGGCTTTCAATGCTTTTATTCTCTAATCCATATTTTATTATTTTAAACCTAATTAAATGAAAAAAGATTATCTTTCAAAAGAGTGATATGATAAATTATTACAAGAACTTAATGATTTGAAAAATGATAAATTGCCAACTGTATTAGAAAGACTTTCAGAGGCTAAATGAATGTGAGATTTGTCAGAAAACTTTGAATATAAATCTGCACTTGAAGATAAAGATCTTATAACTACAAAAATTAATCAGATTGAAGAACTTTTAGAAAACGTTGAGATTATAAAAGATGACATTAAACAAAAAAAGGATAAGGAAAAAATTGTTGATTATTGATCAAAAGTTGTTTTAGCTGTAGAATGAGAAAAAAAATATACTGTTCAAATAGTTGGTACTTGAGAAATTTCTATGGATGATTGATTCAAAATTTCGTTCGAATCACCAATTTGAATTGCTATTAGATGAAGAAAGGTTTGAGAAACTGTTAAAATGAGATTAGGAACAGGAAGAAAAGAAATTAAAATATTAAATATCGAATAAAGCCAAGAAAGCAATAGAAAGCCAAGAAAGCAATAGAAATCTTTAATGCTTTATGGCTTTTTTAGCTTTGAAGACTTTTTAGCCACTGCATATCGTTATATTATTTAATTAATTTTTTCTTTTTCTGTAAATTCAATATTTTTTGTATTTCGTTCATTTCGTAGATCAAATGTAATTTTGCATGTTACATCGTTATCTATGTTAGATTTTCAATTTATGATTATATTTAAAAGATAATGTCCTTGATCTATTGTTTTCATGTCATCTATACTAATTAATTTCTCATTCTGATTTTTGCATTCAGATTTAATTATATCAATTTTGTTAGCTAAGACAAAATCTTTGTTCGCTATATTTATGTAATTTGATATATCTAACATAGTTTCATCGTCTACATTTTTAAAAATATATCAAAATAATCATCAATCAAATAATATCCAAAGTCATGTTCAGTGTTTATAAAATTTATATCAAAAAATAGATTCAAAATTATCTTTTTTGGATTTAATATAATCTTCTATAATATAATTACAATTTTTGCCTTTAAATATTCTACTACACAAAAAACGTTGTATGTCAACAAAAGGTGTTTTATTGAAAAATAACATAATATTTTCTCAAGATCTATTAACTTCTATTTGTTTTTGTCATTGAAAATCTAAATATAAAAAATCTTTTACGAAAAAAAATCTTTCATCTTTTATTATTATTCATTGTTTCAGTAATTTTATTGTATCTACTTGTAATATTGGCGTTGTTTTTAGATAATTTTCTAATCTACCAATAATTTCAATTTCTCAACTATAATTATTAAGGTTAATGACAGAACTTTTTAATCAGATTTTTTTTCAATTTAAATCAAAAATTACGTGAGTATAATTTGGAAATTTTGATTCATTAATAAGGGTTCATTTTATTTTTATCAAATCTCATATAACTTCATTTCATTTTATAGTTAGATTAGTTTGATTATAAGTTCATTTATTAAAAACTTTAATAACACTAATCAAAAAAAGTATTATAAAAACACAAGAAATAATTAATAAAATTTTTTTTGATCAATGTTTTTTTAAATCTCTAATTACCATTGTTTTATATATTAAATTTATAAAATATAATATATCAATGATTTATACTTTTTTTAACAAACAATGCAAGTTTTTTTGAGTATGAAAAATTTTTGTGAAAAAAATGAATTATATCCATTTTTGGAATAATGAAACAAATGATATTATTTTAATAATTATTATTAATTGTTTTTACAAAAAAAATTTAATTTTTCACAACTTTACCGTTTTCAAGTTTAATTATTTCATCTGCATATTTCAAAATATTTTTGTCATGTTCTATCATCAGAACAGTATCTCATTTGTTCAAAAAACTTTTTAATACCAATAATAATTTTTCTATATCTGCATAATGCAAACCAACTGTCGGTTCGTCAAGAAAATAAACCGTATGTCATTTATAAGACTTCAAAAGATGTTTGACCAATTTTAATCTTTGACTTTCTCATCCAGATAAAGTGTGTGCAGGTTGTCACATTCTTAAATAACCAAGTCATATATCAACCATAAGTTGTAATTCTTCACGAATATGATCTATCTCAGAAAAAAACTTTAACGCATCGGAAACATACATTTGTAATATTTCAGCAATATTTTTACCACGTCGTTTAATTGCTAAAATTTCAGTTTTGTATCTATTACCATTACAAAGTTCGCAAGGTATATAAGTATCAGGCAAAAATTGAAGTTCAATTTTTTTATATCCATATCAATCACAACCAGAACAAGCTCATTTTTCCGAATTAAAAGAAAAAAAACTAGAATTAAATCAAAGATATTTACTTTCGGTTGTCCCAGCATAAAGCTGTCTAATTTTATCAAAAACATTTATAAATGTTGCTGGACAGGATCTTGGAGTTTTACCAATACTTGTTTGATCTACATAAATTGTATTTTTGATTTCTTCATATCATTGAATTGTTTCTACTGCTAAATCTTTGTAAAATTCTTGTAAGGCGAGATTTTCATAATTTTGATATTCTTCTTTTTGCATTACAGAAGCAGAAATAATTTCTTGCCAAGTTCGTCATTTTTTCAAAAGCCTCAATCTAATATAACTTTGAACAAATTTTTGTTTATCGTTCAAAAATCTAAATAGAGTAGTGTACATCAAAGTTGTTTTACCAGCACCAGATGGTCAAGTAATTATAGAAAAACTTCAAAGTCTGATATTAACATCAATATTTTGTAAATTATATTTTGATGCCTTTTTTATTTTTACAAAATGATTACTTGGTTTGTGTTCAAAATTTACTTTTATTTTTTTCTCTCATCTGATATATTGTGCAGTTAGTGTATCAGATTTCAAGAAATCTTTGTAGAGTCAGTTAAAAAGTAATTTTCAACCAAAATCTCAAGCCCCAGGTCAGATTTCCACAACTCGTTCAGATGCTTTTATAAAATCTTCATTATGTTCAACAACAATAATTGTATTTCACATTTCTTTTAATTTTTGAATTGCAATTATGGCTTTTTTAATTTCGACGTCATCAAGTCATATCGTTGGCTCATCAAGAACATAAATTATTCAAGTTAATTTATTTCCCAATTGTTTTGCTAATCTAAGTCTTTGAACCTCTCATCCAGATAATGTATCTAGTCATCTATTTAAACTTAAATATCATAAACCTAAGTCTTGAATAGTTTTTGCTCTATCTATCAAAGGATTACAAATTCTTCAAACCAATATTTTATCTTTATTGTTATTGTCTTTATATAAATCTAAAAAATCTATCAGTCAATTTAATCCCATTTGTTGCAAATCTGTTATATTATATTTTTCAGATTTTTTTAAAACTTTATTATTTACTTTATTTTCTACTTTCAAAAAAACGTTTAAACTTTCTTTTTTTAGTTTTCTTCAATTACATTCTGAACATTGTTTCATGTCCAACATTGCTTGAAAATCTACTGTTAACAATCATTTTGAATATTGCTGTTTGATGACGTCCTCAACTCATTTATAATACATGCTGATATATTTGCCTCAAGTACTTACTCTAAGTAATTCATTATCTCCAAACAAAACAATATGTTGAAACCATTCTGGCAAATCTTTCCATTTTTTATCTTCATCCATGCTATATTTTTGTGCCAATTTTGTCAAAATCATTTGTCCCAAATTTGAATCTCTCCAAGGCACAATTGCTTTCATATATTGACTGTATGGATCAAGAATTTTTTCGAAATCTACTTGCAATATTTCTCATATTCCATGACAGTTTTCACAAGCTCATTCTTGGCGATTTGGAGAAAAATGTTGAGGAGTAAATTCTGGATATGTTACATTACAGTTAGGACAATACATCTTATCTGTGAACCGTTTAATCACTTCGTGATTAACAGTTTCTAGTGACGAGTTATTAGTTACTAGTTTTTTTTTACTCGTAACGCCTCACTCGTTACTATTCACTGAAATTTCATAAATTCAGAATTTTTTACTTTCTCAAAGAATTTTGATAATATCTTCTTTTAACCTTGATAATTTTTTTTCTTCAATTGTGACGCGATCATAAATTCAAAATATATTTAATGGAAAATAATTGTCTGGTACATTTGGAGTTTCAAGATAAAAATATTCAATTGGCGTTAAGAAATTAGTCTTTAGTCAATCGTCTTTAGTCTTTAGTATTTCCGATTCTTTATTTTCGCTATCGACTATAGACTGTTGACTACTGACTATCAGATATCTAGTAAATCATTTTCATTTTTCTACTTTGTTTCTATTTTTTTTAACAAATTCTATCAAATCTTGTTTCTTATCAAAATGTCATGACTCTTGTAACAAATAAACTCTCTGATCAGTATATTTGGTTTTGATATCTTTCATTATTTGTTCTACGGTTTGTGGTTTAATTTCTTTGCCACAACTCCAACAATAGCTGTCTCCAAGTTTTGCAAACAAAAGTCTTAGATAATCATCTATTTCAGTTAGAGTTCCAACAGAACTTCTTGAATTTCAGACTTTTTTATTTTGTTCAATTGCTATTGCAGGAGATAATCAACTACAATGATCGATTTCTGGTCTTTCTCACAAATTAAAAAATTGTCTTAGATAACTACTCAATGATTCAATATATCTAAATTGTCATTCTTTGTAAATAGTATCAAATGCTAAAGAAGATTTTCCAGATCACGAAACTCCAGTAATTGTTATGAGTTTATTTTTTGGCAATTTTAAATCTATATTTTGAAGATTATGAGTTTTAATTCATTCAAAACTAATAAAATTTCAAAAATCTGAAGTTACTATTTCTATATTTTTTTTCATAAAAGGTTAATTATTTATAGGTAAATATTTTAATTTTTTAATGTTTTAATTATTATCTATTTCTCGTTTTAAAGTTTTTAAAAATTTTGACACTATTCCATCTCTAACTGCTCAACTATATTCATCGCCATATCAATCATAAATATATTTTGGATTGTTAGGAATAGTAATATTTCATGAGATAGAACATCAATTGTACAAGGCTCAATGATTTATAATTCCAGTAAAATCAAATCAAGTGTAGGTCAAATTTATATTCAATTTACTTTTGTAATTAGCGTGTTTGGCTTTTGAAAAATCAATAAAATCCTGAACAGATTTTGTAAAGATTTCTTCAGTAATATTTCAACTTCCATAATCTTTGCTTAAGATTTGAAAAGGTCAGTCTCAATTTTTTGGTAGATAAAATCAACAATTACTTTCTCTGTACCAAGTAGCAACCGTTAATGCAGTAGGAAAATTATTTGCGAAACTAATGTTGTCCAAAGTGTTGTATCGGCCAGTGCAAGTGTCTGGTAAATTATTTTGTAAAGTTATTCAACTAATATATTGAGCGATAAAATTATTTTTAAAATCTTTCGAAATCGCTTTTGCTTTATTTTTTTCTATTGTGAATTTATTGTTCAAATAATTTCAAAGTTCGTTCAATATATAATTTAATTGATCGTTGTCGCCAAATTGTTTATTTAGCGATTTTATCTGAGAATAAAAATTCCACGTATCTAAGTTATTGCCAGAAACAATTTTGTCCAACTGAATTTTTAAACTTTGGACTTGTGACAAATCTTTATTTGATGGAGAATAAGCAAAGCAAATTCAAAAAAGGAAGTGAGGCGTAGCCGAATCCCGCAAGGCTGAACTTAAAGCAAAAAGCAAAAAACTGAAACAAAATAATATTTTAATTACATTTTTTTTCATAACATAAAAAAATTTGGTAAAACAAAAATTTTTTTCAATTTTTAGTATATTTTTATTTGCACTACTTGCAAGAAATTTTATCTGGAATTATTTATTTCATCAATATGTGTTATTTATATTTGAGTCTGGATATTTTGATTTAAATCAAAACTTGTTTTTCATGATTTTGTGTAAAGTTTTAACATTTTGTTTATTATTTATTGTCCAAAAATCTTTTGCTGTTTCTTTTGTATATGGACCTGTAAATTTGTAATCATCTTTTGCCCATGAACTATCTCATCATATTATGTCTCAATTTGTCCCAATGTATTTTGTCATCCATTGTTCCAAATAATCACTTCGTTTCCCATCTTGTAATGAAATTCAATTGCGTAATGCGTTAGAAATTGTCAAAGATTCTTCAAAAAATTTATCTGGTTTATTAGAATTTATAGACATATACAAATCGTTCTCATATTTTTTATTCCAATTTCATGTTCAAGCAATCAATCAACTTAATTGTTCTTGTCATTTTCTATCTTCAGACCAAGACCGACCATCTCTTCATTTTTCTATTCAAACGCCTTCCAATGTTTTATTTATTATTGCTTGTTTAGATTTTCTAAATTGATCAGCTCAATATTTTTCTCAATCGGGACCTGTAAATAAAGGTATGTTTTTAACTAATTTTTCTAAAGTTTTTTTATCCAATCATATTGCATCCATGGCTTTATTTATTGGACCACTTCATTTCAAAGTAAACATTACCAATGACCACATAATAAATAAAGTCAGACACATAACAATCAGATCGGCGAAAGCAGATTGTCATTTTTCAACAACATTGGTCATCAATTTTGTGTTGCTTATTCATTCGACATTTATACTTGATTCATTTCATATCAAACTAAAATTAACTCCGTTTATGTCAGTCGTTTGTGATCAAGATAAAACTCATTTTATAATCAAAGAAAAAATTAACATCAAAGAGAGTGAAACCACATAAACAATTGGTTTAAAAACGGTATTTATTAATGCTTTAAAATTAAAAGTTTCTCAAAGGAATCATTTAGAGTCTCCTCATCATTTTTTCAAAACTTCTGTAAGCACCAATATCGGTCCAATCATAATGAAGCACCAAAGTAGTCAGATTCTAATTATATTTGCTATAATCAAAAGTAACAAAGCTACTGTAAAAAGAATAATTATAAAAGTTTTTAAAAGAAAATCTATTGTCATATTTCTTATATCTGGATTTGCTCAATCTTTGATTGTCATGAAATCTTGAAATCTAAAAACATTGAAGCCAAGTAAAATTAATGGTCAGCTAACAGAATCATATTTTGGCATCATGTTTTTCAAAAAATCATCATATTTTATTGTTGTGTTTTTTATTGTTACAATTTGTCAATTATCTATTAAATAATCATATTTTTGTATATCTCAATTTCATTCGATTAATGTGTTTTTGATTTCTGTAGAATTTTGTATGAATGTCATAGGAAAAGAGGCAACTGTAGATATTCATATCGTGGAAATATCTACCAACATTCCAACAATAAACCAGCTAGCGTTTATCAAAATTCAAGCTATCAAAGTTTTTCCAATTAATGTTTTTGGGTTTTCCTTGTCTTTTCAAATTACATTTTGCAAAACTTTGTACAACACAAGTGCAATCAAAGCGAAGTTAGCAAAATTTTTGATTATATTCCATATTTTCCAAAGATATATATCCAAATTCATAAATGATCAATAAACCAAATCATTAGTCATCAATTTACCAGCAATAACCGCCAACCATATTCGCAACCAAGAAGCCATAGATATAAATTTATTCAAAAATTCGTTAAATGTACTCAAACCCGCATCGGCAGCAAAAGTATTTAATACAAAAGAAGTTCAAACAATCAGAATGACTGCCACTATTTTGATAGTGGTTTTGTTTTTTGCTAATTTCATTATTCTGATTATTTTTTTTTTCATTTATTTTTTTAATTTAAATATTTAATTTGGAGCAGTAGTAGGAGTAGTAGCTGGTGCTGGAGTATTTATTTTTTCTACGAATTTATAAGTTCAGCCACTTGAATCTAATTTATATTCTTTACTATCAAATGTTTTTGAATAAGCAGTGTCATTTATTTTTTCATCTGCCCAAATTTTTCAATATTCTTTTGTATCAGCTAATAATGTATTCGCATCAGCTAAAGTTGTTGCATTATCTAATTTTAGTGAGAAATCACTTTTTTGGTATCGATTTTCTCAGAATAAAGCATTGGCGTTAGCTATTATTTGATCTTTATTTGTGCCTTTTGCATTTTCACTAGTTGCTTTGAAAATTTCTGCAGAAGCAGTTTTGTCGTTTATAATATCTGTGACTTCAGATTTGCCTTGTTTTTTTAAATATTCATCAACTGCTTGTTTTCTTTGGTCATCAGTCAAATCCGTTTTACTAACAATATTTGCTATAGCTTTGCTATTGTCTGCTGTCAATGTTGTTCAGTTTTCTTTGTTTTTGTTTCATGTTATATATTCTTGTACGCTTTGTCTTTGTGGATTTATCAAACGAGCTTCTACGGCTTCGTTAAGAGGATTGTTTGTTGCTGTGTCAAAAAGAGATTTTACTCATACCTTATTTTCTATTCAAGGTATTTTGAATAAAGGTAAACCTCACAAAAGATTTCCTCAAAGTTTTCCTACTCATTCTCAAACAGATTTTCCAATTGTTCCGCTTGCTTTTATTGCAGCGAAAACAACAAACCACAACAGTCAAGTAGCAAATAAATTCACTAAAAATCGTGAAAAAATGTCCATAGTTCATGTTCGTGACCATTCTGTACAGCCTTTATCTTCCAGTGTATTTACTCCTGCAATTTCATATTTACAAGCCGATAATTGAGCCAATCCAAAATGTTCCAAAAATCCTTCGCCCGATCAGTCATTTTTATTTAAGCTTGATATCAAGACTTGCATAAAAACAAGCGAGATGCTAAACGCGAAAACAATAATTACCGGAGCGAAAATAGAAGCTAAAATATTTTCAAAAGTAAAATTTTTCCCTATGCTTTCTGCCATTTTTCAGAGATTTTTTTTGAAAATTGTAAACAGAATTAAAAATGGCGATCAGACAATTACAACTCGTAAAAATCCAACTCTAATTATCAATACTCCAGCCAATGCAACTAAAGGAAAAAATAATGCTATTGCTACAAGCATTTTGATAATCATTTGTGTGGTGATTGTTCCCAATCATGAACTTGTATCTATATCTGAAAGTTCAGTAAAATTTAATAACGAAGCATACATAGTTATCAATGGTCAGACAAATCATTTTGATTTATCAATTAACTGTGAAAAAGTTGTTGCTATCGCATCTTTTTGAAATCGATTACTTCATGCAAGGATTCAAAAATTTGTTATATCTATATTTGGTGCTGGATTAGGTAAAAATGGGTCAAGATCGCTTGTGTCAGTTGTTTGAAAATTTGATTGATACTCTGATTTTATTTTATTAAAACTATCTCAACATTTTTCTAAGTTGTTTGTTAATCATTTAATTCTAATAAAATATCAACAAGCCTCTCGTGGAGCCCAATCAGCTTGTAATCACATCATTCGATTTAAATAATTTGAATATTGATCTGGTGGTTGATTTATTAATCATGGATTTTCATTAAAAAAAACTATTTTATTTCCAAATAAAACACAGGCATGTTTTCATTCTGGTGTGAAAA
>JBBABP010000005.1:0-34888 GCA_041657585.1 Candidatus Absconditabacterales bacterium
TCAAAACAAAAAAAAATTAGTTATTTTTGATATAAAATAAAAAAGCTCCGATAAATATATCGAAGCATGTTTTTATTATTTTAAATGCAATTCTTTAATTTTCACATTTCCATTTATATATAATAGGGTATCATATGAAAACTTTCCATATATTATATATTTCCCTATTGTATCCCCTTCTATGTTTTGAACAGGGGATAGCTTCCCGTTTAAAATAATATTGTTATGTGTATGTGCCTCAAAAATTTTTGGGAAACTTTTTGAGTATGTATGATAAAAACTCATACATGAATCTTGAATAATATTGAAAGCTTTAATTGGGATATTCTCCCTTATCTCTATTTTGAAGCCTTCTTCGACTTCAGAAGTCTCAATAGAAACGCTCCTTTGGCAGGAGCAAGGAACTATTACCATGAAACTTTTTTTTATTTTTTTCTTAACTGCTTGTTTTGCAGTTGTTTTTGTGGATTTACCTTTTTTATAATTTTGTCCGTTTGTATTATAATACAAACAACACAAAATACTAAAAATACTAATTGTTATAAAAATTTTTTTCATTTTGTTTAATTTTTTTATTTTATAATTTATATTAATTATCTATTGAAATAAGTCAATAGATAATTATATTGTATTTGTTTGCTAAAAATAATATTAAAATTTACAAAAACTGTCTTATATAATAATTAATTTATTCTAAATTATATAATTAAATACAATTTTATTTTAATCATTTACTGTTCTAATTATGGAAAAGTATTGAAATACGGTTCTTATAGATATAGATTCTCAAAAACTTATAATACTTGCAGAAAAATTGAGATATCAATGAGAACTCCTAAATATGTTGAAGGATTCTAAAATTGTTTTTGAGCCCGATAAAACAAGATTATATCTTCATAAAGTTTTAGAAAATGAGCTTAAAAAAATTCAAGCAGATTCTGAAAATTTAGTTTGTAATCAAAAAGAATTTAAAAATACTAATCAATACTTTCTTCAAAAAGAAATTATGAAAAAAGCAGAAAAGTGAACAGAGCATCATAGATTTTGGCTTAAAATAAAAACTTATGAATTGGTTAAAAATAACGATGAAAAATCACTTGAACAATTAAATAAAGTAATAGATTTTACAGAAAAATCAGGATTGATTATCAATACTTTGGACTGACAACTAAAATTTGCACCTAAGCAAGCATCATTTGATGATGTAAAAGATATCCCTGGTCTTAAAAATGAAGAAAATATATGGACCGAAAATAAAGTAACACGTAAAAAGTGATTGCGGGTTAATTTTGAAGCAATTCAAAAAATTAAAGAAGCTGAAAAAAAAATATGTAATATAAAACAATATATTGATGCAGTAAATGCGTTTCCATGAACAAATCAGTTAACAAAAAATAATCGTTCAGAAAAGGTAAAAGATTTCTTTGATTTGCTATGAGTAAATCAATTTGGTTTTTGTTTTCCAAATGAAGCTGGTTGGAATACTTCTATTTGTAATTTGTGGACTGGATCAGAATCTGATTTTTTAGATCGTGCATACAGTATTTTATGTGGTCCAAATGTTGGTATGGTTGGACGACATGTTAAATATTCGGCTTTGGGTGTTTGGTTTCTTGAAGAATAGTTTATAAATTTTACTATTTTGTACTTTATTTTAAATTTAATTTTTATATAAAAATATTAACATTTTCTTAAATTATTTTGAATCTTAAATTATTTTGTAAAAAATTAGTTTATAATTACTCTGTCTGTTTTGAAAGTATAAATTGAAACATCTCAATTTAATCAGAATTTTTGTTTAATTAAATTTAATGCTCAAGAGGCATTCTCTACTCATTTTGTATTTGGCAGTATTATTCAACTTTTTTGTGTTTGTTCGTTGATCAAAAATATTCCAAATTCTTTCATCGATAGGTTTGATATCGTACTTATGTCATTCTCTTTTTTGTTATCAGTAATTACATCTATTACCATTGTTTGAGTTTCATTTGTGTGATTGATAAGTAATCAATTGAAAATAATATCAATAAGTTCGTTCATTGGCTTATCTGTATGGAAAACTCAATTAGAAGTAATCAGATTATTTTTTTTGTCAAATGCAGAAAAAAATATTCATCTGACTTCATCTTTTTTGTAAGTTTGAAAAAGTGTGTTTTTTATTTTGTCTAACATGAATTATAATTAAAAAACTAAAAAATTAAAAGATTGAAAAGTGAGTCTTAATAATTAAAAGCGTAGGCATTTAAACCATTAAAATAAACTATGTGAAAACTAAAATTTAAAATACTCAAAAAGAAATGAAATGCAAGAGTTTGACAAATTAATCTGAATGGAGTTAAATTAACAACGCCTGTTTTTATGCCCGTTTGAACCAAAGCTACAATTAAATGATTGATCTTGGATTTGTTAAAAGATAAAAAATATATCTGAGATCCAACTCCTATAAAATTAATTTTAGCTAATACTTTTCATCTTTTTTTGCGTCCAGGAGATGAATTGATAAAAAAATTTGGCTGATTACATAAATTTGAAAATTGGGATGGCCTTATTTTGACTGATAGTTGAGGTTTCCAAGTGTTTTCTTTGTGATTAAACAAAAGATGAAGAACAAAAGATCAATGAATAGAAGTTAATTGAAACGACACTTTCTTGCATGATGTTAAGCTGAAATTAACAGAAGAATGAATTCATTTTTGTTCTCCATATGACTGATCGAAACATTTTTTTTCACCAGAAAAAGTTGTTGATATCCAATGCAATCTTTGAAGTGATATAATGATGGTTTTGGATGTTTGTTCACCTTCTAATTCAGATAAGGATACAATAAACGATCAGATGCAGATGACTCATCGTTGGGCAAAAAGAGCATTTGATTATTTCGAAAAAAAATATGATAAGAGTAGATGAGTCTTGTTCCCTATAGTTCAATGATGAATTTACAAAGATTTAAGATTGGAATCTATTGAATTTTTGTCAAAATATGCTTGGGATGGTATAGCTGTTTGATGAGTAAGCGTATGAGAATCCAAAGATTTGATACAAGAAGTTGTAAAATTTACTGGTAAAAAATTACCTGAGAATAAGCCAAGGTATCTAATGTGAGTGTGAACTCCTGAGGATATAATGTATGCCGTGAAACAATGATTTGATATGTTTGATTGTGTCTTACCTACTAGATTATGAAGGCATTGAATAGCGTTTTCTGATCAATGAAATATGAAATTAAATAATGCTAAATATAAATCAGATTTTTGAAATTTAACAAAAAATTGTTGATGTTTTGTCTGCAAAAACTTTACGAAAGCTTACATCAATCATTTGTTAAAAGAAAATGAAATGCTTGGTTGAGTGCTTTTGAGTCTACACAATATTTCGTATTTGCACTCAATGTTGGAAAAATGGAAAAAGAAATTAATAAGTGGAAATTAGTAAGTTGGAATTAAAACATTAAAAAATTTAAAATTATTGGTTAAATATTTCATCGGATTTTTTCTTCCAATTCAATAATTTCTTCTAATTCATTTGTTTCTTCAGTATTTGTTTCTTCAGTATTTGTTTCTTTAGTATTTGTTTTAATTTTTTTATCGAATTTTTTATAATTGTAATCTTCATGATAAGCTTCATTTGTTTTTTTGAAATTTAACATAATTGCTTGGCTTAAATTTCAAGTATAACTTTCGCATTCTAAATCTACAGAAAGCGATAAATCAATTCTATCTTGTCCAGAATAAATATTTTTTATTTCTTCTCATGCGAACATTGATTTTATTTTAAATTATAAAAAGGAATATTTTATAAAAATTATTTGTTATCAAAAAAATCATTTAATGTTTTTTTTATTGTAAATTTTGGAGATTGGTTTATTAAGCATTTTTTGCCATTTTCTGTGATGCCATATTGTTTTCATCAATCTTTGTATAGATAATATGTTTCTCATTCAATAATTTTTCAATCATATAGACCGTATTGATCATCAAATCAATTCTCCAATCAAGGGAACATTTTACCATCCAATCATATCAGATAGTTTTTTTTGTTTTTTTGGAAATGAATATATTCTTTTGATCAATATTTTCTTTTGTAAATTTCATCAGCTCAATTTTCTAATCAAGGGATTGTTATTGTATTGTCAGCAAATAATAAAAAGCATTTTCCATTATTTTTGTATTTTATATACTCTTTTCAATCAATATTATCTTCTCGTGAAATTTCATCAACTCAATTTTCCAATCAAGCAAGCAATTGTCAACTTGTGTTTAATAAAAAATAATATTTATTATTGTTTCTATATTTTAAATATTCCATTCAGTTAAAATTTAAATTTGGTTCTATTTCATCAGCTCAATTTTCTAATCAAGGAAAAAGTTGTCCATCTTTTGAAATTAAAAAATATTTTTTGTTATTTCTATATCTCAAAAATTCGTCTCACATTATAATTTTTATTCAATAATTGCTTGAAGTAAATTTGGTGTCAACTCAATTTTCTAATCAAGGGAATAATTTACCATCAGATCATAATAAAAAATATTTATCATTATTTTTGTACTGTATATATTCACTTCATTGAATTTTTATTTCATAGATTGAAGACGATAATGAACCATCTGGAAATCCATCGATGCCATTTTCTAATCATTTTGCAGGTAGGTAGTCTTCTCATAAATAAAATTGTTTTCCATTATTTTTGTACTTTATATATTTTTTTCCAAAAATCTCAGTTTCTGATTCTATTATGTCATCTACTCAAGCTTGGCATCAAACTATATCTCATTTTTTGTCAAATAAAAATATTTTATTTTTTTTATCGTTAATTTGTTTATATACAATCAAATATTTTTTTTCTCGAAATTTAGCATTTTTTGCCAATAAAATGTTTTGTAAATCAATTCAGGCTTTTGTTATAATTTCTTTTGTTTTTTTGCTTATTTTTATATCTTTTGAGATAACTAGCATTGCTTCGTCTTTTGAACTGTCGACTGATTTGTTCATTGTAATGAGTTTTTTAAATAATAAAAAGAATTATTGTAAGTTGCAATATTGGTTAATTATTTATGTATAGGGCGAGCAGGTAAATTTATAGTGAAGATTTACATAATTAATGTTAATTTTATTATTGAATATTCTATTAGAGGTTTAGTATATATTTTTTGTTGTTGTGATAAATTTAATTATTTGCTTCTTTTTGTCAAGTCTTTGTTTTGTTATTTTTACAAAATAAAAAATCCCTTCTTTCGAAGAGATTTTATAAAAAATTTGGATTCAGAATTAATCTTTTTTACAACAAGAACATCATCATAAATTAGCAATAAATACCCATATAGCTCCAAGTGTAACTAATGAATAAATTGCTTTTGCGATTGTGTTCATGCTCATTGAAGTCACATCAACTCAGTTTGTTGTGATTGTTGTTGCAACATTTGGAAAAATTTTAGCAACTAAATTTAAATCAAACCAAGCAAATAGCCCTCGATTTAGACCACCAATTACTAATAGAATTAAGAAAATTCGATAAAGAGTTTTCATTTGTTTTTTTATTTATAATGATATAAAAAAATATAACACAAATATATTACAAAAACTGTACATTATTTCAATCCCTTTTTTATATTCAGGGCGTGAGGGGATCGAACCCCCGACAACAGTTCCGAAGACTGTTGTGTTGCCACTACACCAACGCCCCTTAAATAAAATTACTTTGCTAATAATTTTATAATTCAGTTTTCAATTTTTTTGATTGTTTCTTTTTTTCAACTTTCTGGTATTTGTTTATCTGTTTTTATAAATTCTAATAATGATTTTTTGATTTCCAAAATTTGTTCATATTTATGAATTTTATCGAATTTTGCAATAGGTTCATATAGTTTTGCTAATATTTGCAATAGTTCGTAGTCATTAGAGCTTACTTGATATATAATTCCATCATTAGATTCAATAATATTTTTTTTGACAAATAATCATTGTTTTTCTAGTTTATTTATATGTTCGTCTAGATAATCTTTTTGTCATAAAAAAGATCAAAATAATGGCAAATGAAATTTGAATGAAATTAATTCATCATTTTTAGAATCAAATTTCCCATAAAGTAAAATAAAAGCAAAAATCTGATTTATAAAATTTATATTATCGTTTTTATTTAAATCTAAATTTCAAGATACACATAGTCATTTATTTTTTTTTTCTAAATAAATATCTGATAAAAGGAAATTGAGCATATTATTAAATTTTTCTATATTTTCATGAAATTTTGGAATAAAAAAATATGATTGTCCTGTATTTTCATCAAATCATTTATAATTACATAATCAAGACACAAAAGATGTTTTTTCGAAATTAACTAATGGATATTTATTGTTTTTAATATAAAAAATAGACATTCAATTTCAGAGATTTTTGAGATTAATAATTTTGATTTGTTTTTTGTGATATACAATTATTCATTTATCATAATCAGAAAAATTATATCATCAAACATTGTAAAAATATTCTTTTGTTTTTGGAATATTTTCGTTTTCAATACAAAGTATATTATTTTTGTCGATAGTTAATTCCATAGAAATTAAAAGATTAAAAAAGTAAAAGATTAAAAAATTTTTATCTTCGCTTATTCTTAATTCCAATTTTCTGTTTCCAAATTCCCAATTCCCAATTAAATTATTTTCATTTTAATATTTTGTAAAGCAAAACTATTTCTATCAAGTTAACCATCAATGCAGTTCATCAATAACTTATAAAAGGAAGAGTAAGTCAGGTATTTGGCAATATTTTGATGTTAACTCATATATTTACAAAAGCCTGAACTATTATCAATGAAATAATTCAAACTCAAATAATTTTTCCATATTCATCTTTGACTTTGTTTAGACGAGAAAGAAAATAATAAGCTAAATAAAAATATAATCACAATAATGCAATATTTCCAAAAAATCAAACTTCTTCTGAAAATGCCGAAAATATGAAATCACTTTGTGCTTCTGGTATAAATCAGAATTTTTGTAATCATTTACCATATCATTTGCCTATCAATCCTCCTCCTCCAATTGCCATCAACGCTTGTTCATTTTGCCATCAGATTTGTTTATTTTGTGGATCAATATTGGAACTTAAAAAATAAGCCACTCTTTTTTGTATATAATCAAACTTTGGACTAACAATTCAAGCTATACTTCAAATTGTTAATCATCACAAAATTCATAAGAAGAACATTCAAAAAATATATTTTAATTTTGCTCATATATATCGACACATTATAAGTCAAACTGTTCATAATATTAAAATTGTTCAAAGATCTGGAATAAACAAAAATATCATAAATAAAATTACATTTAATATAATGAATGAAATGAAAAAACTTCTGTCGTTAATTTTTTTATATTTTCTCAGTAGCCATCATCATAAAAAAATAACATATCAGATTTTAAAAAATTCTGCTGGTTGGATACTTGGTAAAAAAGGTATATCGATCCATCATCTAGCTCAGTTCAAAACCATTCATATTCATGGCAAAAATACAGCTAATTGAAGTGCCATCAGAACTATTGCCATAATTGTTACGTTTCTGTCTTTTTGAAAAATTTTTATTGGCAAATAATATACTATAATTGCCATAAGCAAAGCCATTCAAATATTTCTTAACTGTCTGAAAAAATAAAAATAATTTGTTGGATCTCAGTTGGTTAAAGTAAGTGTGAATGATTCATGTATGCTTACACTATAAATTGCTGAAATTCACAATCAAGTTAATATTATTCAAATTATCAAAACAGGCATTAAACTTAAATTAAAAGATTAAAAAATTAAAAGATTGAAAGCCATAAAAGCTATAGAAAGCTAAGAAAGCCAAAAAATAAAATAGCTTTGTAAACTTTGAGGCTTTAAAGCTTTGTGGCCTTTATGTCTTTATCAATTGATCCTTGTGCTATCTCGGGGTCTTCGTGAAATGTTATCTTTAATTAGATTTAAGTCTACCTTATTTGAATTTAAAAATTTTCAAACAAAAAAATCTGCAATAAAATTATATTTTTTTTCTAAAGAACTATTTTTTTTTGCTATTTGTTTGAAAAAGGAATTATGATTTAAATAGGTATTGAAACATTCTGCAAAATCTTCAAATGGATCATACATGCCGTATCAACTACAAAAATCATCTGGTTTGCTTTCAGATTTTCTAACTGTTTCACTTGATCGTGATATTTTGTAAAAATTTAGAGATTGATCGTTTAAGAAAAAAACAGATTTACCAAATTCTGTAAATAATTTACTATAATCTGCGCTTTTTCATTGAATAGTTCAAAGATCAATAATATGTCACATTTCGTGTGAAATAAGTTGTGAAAACTCGCTATAAGATTTTATTGATCATAGATTAAGAACAATTTTTGTCCATGTCGCATATCATCTCCTATTTCAATCATCTTTGTTAATCGATATTGTTTCCAAAACATTACTTAATTTATTCGGCACTTGCAAATATTTGTCTATAAATAAAGCTATACGAAAAATTAAAACCGAATATTTGTATTTTTCTTCAGAATTATATTCTCAGTTAAATAATATTTTTTTACATAAACTTTTGTTTGTTCAACAAATTAAATCAATGCTTATATTATAATCAATGCCTGTTATTTTGTGAATTGTTGTGTCTTTTGTTTGAATAATTTTGCTTCAAGTTTTTAAAGTCGTAGCTCAATTGTGTCACGTTTCATTTGATATTTCTTCAAAAACTTTTTGTATGTCATTATTTATCTCGTTTGAAATTTCTCACGTATCGCCTCAATAAAGATAATTTTTTGAGAATGTGTTTTCAATTTTGTCTCAAACTTGAAAAATATTTGTAATGAAAAATAAATAGAAAACTACAGTTGCTATCAAAAATTTAATTATATCTCAGCGGGAAAGGTTTTTCATAAATAAAAATTAAAACATTTAAAAAGTTACGAGTTCACAGTTACGAGTTACTCGTCACTCGTCACTTATTCCTATTTTGTGTAATATCGTTTGATGTCGTCTAACATATAGAGTTGTTTTGGTCATTTGATATTGAATATTATAATTTCATCTGGCAATATTTGATTTGAATACATATAAAGCAAAAAATTGTAAGATCAGATTATTATTTTGTTAGTTTTTTGTTTTGCTTTAAAAATATTTTTGCCTGTTCATCAAGTAATATTTTCTACCAAGAATAAATTATCTTTATGTATATTTTTTTGACATAAATCTTCAAATATTTTTTTAGATTCTTCTTTTTGGTTTGATAATATAAAATAACATTTGTTTTTTAAAACATTTACATTTATTTTTATATGTTCAATTATGGCTTCTGAATTTGCTATTTTGATAAGTTTTGGTAATTGATTGTTGCTTGAATTTTCGATCAGCTTTGTAAATTGTGTGTTGTGATTTGAAAAATAAGTAATTTTTTTGTTTTGAAATCTTTCTGCAAATTCCTGTCGTTGCGTAAATTTTGCTCAATCTGAATAAACAAAAAAATAAGAGTCCGAAACTCACATTATTTTTTTATTTATATTCACTATTCAGTTAAAAACTGTAAAAACATGATTTATTTGTTTCTCTAAAATTTCAAAATCTTCTGATGATATTGCTTTTTGAATTTCTTTTAATTTAATCGCTAATTTATCCAAAAGCAAATTTGTTTGGTAAAAATTTATGTTTTTGCTTATTGGTTCGTGTTGGATAATTGTTTGGTCTGTCCCTCTGAACAATTGTTTTGTTTCGCTAAAAACTATTCCAGTAAATATTTGAAAAAAATTATAAAAATCAGACAAAATTTGCTGGTTTGAAATATAATCAGAATTATTTTTTTTTCCTATTTGGCATTTTGCTTTTTCTTTGTAAATCAAAGTTTCGATAAAATTTAATGTGTAATATAAATCGCAAGGGCTAGATAAAAAGAAATTGTATGTTTGATATCGTCGTTCAGTGTCGAAAAAATAAATATCGTAATCTTTGTAAGCATTATTTTCGTTTTCTAAAATAGAAAAAAGTCATTGATGTGTTGATAAAACAATTGGATATTTTACTTGATTTCTAGTATCTTTGATAAAACTATAAATTTTATAATCAGATTGATTATTTAAATCTAAAATTCAATATCATTGTTCAAGGTGTGATATATATTTGAGAACAAAAAAAATTTCATCATCATCAAAAGTTCATTTATTCAAAAATTGTATAAAATTTTCTTGATTGATTGTTTGATCTTCTTTGATAAATCAAAGATTTTTGATTCAGATTTCATTGAGTATTGCTTTTACTATATTTAATTTTTGTATATTAGAAAAAGCAAAAATAATATTCTGATTGCTTGATAAATTTTTAAAAAGTTTTTTTATTTCAATATTTCATATATAATATTTTTTTTGGTTTTCCAAATTAATATGATCAATCGAATCTGCATTTTTTTTCAATGAAGCGTTTGATGGACTGATTTTTTTTAATGGAGAAAGAATGATTGGGAAGTGGGAAGTGGGAATTGGGAATTCGTTATTTGGAATTAAAAGTTTCTCTCGTAGAGAATTTGGTTGTTGTAAAAAATAATTTAATATTGGATATTTTTGGGTTAGGGAATTAATGTAATTTACAAATTTTGTGAAAAGCAATAAGCAATTTTTTGTGTCGTGCAATGCATCATGAAAAGATCAATCATTGGTAATTTGTAATTGGTAATTTGGAATTTGGAATTGATTTCAGTCTTTGATGTGACTGATTAAAATTTCTAAGGCGTAACTTGGTGCATAATGGACAAATGTTTGAGATAATTTAAATGTATCTATTGTAAATCAATATTTTAGATTTGGAAAAAATTTGTTCAAAAAATCTGTATCAAATTTGATATTATGTCATATTAAAACAGTATTTTCATCAAAAAATTTTGATATTTTATTCTCAATTTCATCTAAATTTGGAGCATTTTCCAAATCGGAAATAGATAGTCAAGTAATGAATCAGACTATGTGTTTTAGTTCATCAGTTTTTTTTGTTGGTTTGATTAGCGATTGAAATTCATCTACAATTTGCAAATTATGATCTATCTCGACTATTCATATTTGTATCGGCTCGTCTTTGTTTGGATCCAATCACGTTGTTTCAAAATCTAATCAGATATATTTATATTTTGGGTTAAGCAAATCGATTTAAAAAAGAATTAAAACGTTTTTTGAATGTTTAACTTTTAAGAAAAAAAAAGCAAGAAGTTAAAGAAAGATAATGAATAATTAAAAATTAAATAATAGGTCGTGCCCCCGCCAAAGAAAAAGGCGGGCAGGTTTGGCACTTATTTGTTTATATTACAAAACAAAAAAATTTATTTGAATGTTGATTTTGGTGTTAGAAATATGTATAAACTATTTGTTTTTATTTCTTTTGTTTTTCTATGATGGATGTAATTATTTTGTCTGCATGACAAGGAGTTAGACTTCGTCCAATTACTTACACAACGCCAAAATGACTTATTCCAATAAATGGTGTTTGTGTCATAGATAATTTAATAAAAAAAATTTCTGAACTTGAAGTAAATTCAGTCACTCTTTTGACAAATAAAATTTTTTTGAAGCCATATCAAAACTGGAAAAAAAATTACACCTGATCATTGAAAATAAATATCGTTTTACAAAAAGATTCACCAAAACATAAAAAATGAACTTTGAGAAGTATCTGGTATATTATCAAAAAAATGAAACTTAAACAAGATATTTTTGTTTGTGCTGTTGATAATTTTTTTGACTGCAGTTTGAAGCCAGCTTATAAATTTTTTAAACAAAAAAATCAGCCTCTAATCGTGTCTTACAATACTTGTGATTGGGAGATTGCGACACACCATTCTGTCATCAAATATCATCCTGACACCAAAAGAATTACTTATATTTTTCCAAAAACAAGCACTCCTGGTGATACTTTGTGTATGACGTTTCTTTTGTTCTTCACGCAAAAAGTTTGATCTTATATTTCCGCTTATTTAGATCAAAAAAGAAATGCGGACAAGGTTGGATATTTTTTCAAGTGGCTAAAAACGAAAATGCCGTTGTACACTTACGAGATTAAAAATAAAAAGCGATTTGATATAGGTAATTATTACAGTTTATACAAGGCTAAAATTGCTTTCGGCGAAAAGAAAGTGACCTTGGATAAATTGCAGAAAGGGATTATAGGGTAGAGAAAATTTGATTGAAACTATTGTATATCTTCAATATCTAATCATAAAGAATTTTTTAGTTTATTGAAATTATTAATATAGTTTTGCCTATTTTTTGTTTGTGAATTAAATATTTTTGTTGCTGTAAATCGATATTGTAAAAATTCTTCATTACTTAGTCATACGTTATTTCACAAATTTATTTTATCTTTGTTAGTTGTTTCAAAATTATTTCGTTCAGTTGCATTATTTGAATTCTCAGATTTATAATTATTATCAATTTCATTATATGAATTTTTTAATGAATCTATTTCGTTATTTAATTTTTCGTTCTTTCATTCTTCATTGTCTAATTCTTCATTACTTCATTTTGATTTGTTTTTTTTAACTTCATCTCGAAATTTAATTACTCAAGAATTGTCTGGTTGAAAAGTTCAAATAACGTTGTTTATTATTGGTCTATTTTTTCATTTGTCTTCTGTGTAATATTTTCAATTGGTTTCTTTGTCGTATGATCATTCATTGTTAAAATATAACATTCATTTTTCTACATATCTTGTTGCATCATAAGTTCAATCATTTTTTGTAGGATTGCTTTTTTCTGTTTCAGAATACCATATTTTTCCTTTATATTTTATTTTTGATGTATCGTATCATTTATCTAAAATATTGCCTTTTTGATTTCGTTGTATTTCGGTTTCTGTGTCATACAATCATATGTTGTATCTTCAATTGTTTTGTCAATTTTTTTCAAATTCCTTGTTTAATATTTTTGTTTGCGCTTTTTTTTCTTTTTGATATATCTTATTTATTTCTTCAAATCTTTTTTGAAGTTCATTTTGTTTCTCTTTGATATATTTTTCTATCTCTAAATCTTTTGTGAATTTTATTTGATCTTCTTTTTCTCAATTAATTTTTTCTGCTGTGTAATATTTGGTTTCTTTGGTTTTTGGGTTTTCGATAATATATACTTTTTTGTTTATTGGGTTATTATATTTTCATATAACTTCGTATATTTCATTTTCAGAAAGTTTATAAAATCAATCAGAATTTGTGATTCAATTTATCATATCTTTGAATGTTACAAAAATATTTTTTTTTATAAATGAATCATTATTTTCTGTTCCAAAAGGATATATTTCTTGCTTTTCTGGTTCTTTTAAATTCTTTCAATTATTTTTTGTTTCAAGTGTTGTTAAATCATAGAATTTATCACTAGGTTTGGCATCTATAATATTAAATATGCTTTCTTTTGTTTTTTCGTCTTTTGTTTGTTTATAAAATGGAGTGATGTCTTCTAATCAAGAAATGTTTATATTTTTTTCTTCTAGTTTTTGTTTTTCTTTTGTTGTCGTTACATCTATGTCAAAATATTTTTTATTATTTTTGTTTCCTATTCTTACTGTGAAAATTCAATAATAATCTTTTCCCAAAAGCCATTTTTTTTCTATATTGGCATCTTTGGTTTTTATATATACTTTTTCGTATCATGGCAGGATTTTTGGTCGTTTAAGACTATTTATTTCTGATTCAGTTAGATTATCTATTTTTGTAAAATGTATTTTGAATTCTTGATTTTTGACTCACTCAACTTTTTTTCAAAAAGTTTGTCATGGTCTTTTGATTTCTATAGAAGGTATATCAAATGTTATTTTGTAATTTCCATCTATATCTATTTCTCAAATTTTTGTAGTTGGAACATTTAGAATGTCTGATCAATTTATCATATCTTTTATCATATCATTTTGTTTGTTTAGTAATTTTTCTCTTAATGCTTTTGTTTTTTCTATAAATTTTCAATTCTTGTCCATTTCATATTTTCTTGCAACACCAAACATATTTGGCATTATGATTGTATTTGTTGTTATTTTTCACTTATTATCAAACTCTATATTTATTTCTTTTTCTGGTTCTTGATATTTAGATGTTTTGTCATTTGATAGAATTATAAATTTTGCTTTGTATCAGCCTTTATATTCTTCAACTGATCATAAATTTATTGCTAAGTGATCGAAATAATTTTTGTCTTCCTCAAAAAGTTCTGGCAATTTAATTTTTTCTATTTTTTGTCTTGCTATTTTATCTAATGCGTTTTTATATTTTTGCTTTTCTTTTAGAGCATTATTATCAATTTTTATATCTGGATTTGCTCAAACTCATGTTCAAGATGTCGATTTGTCAATTAAATTATTAGTGATTGTGTCATAAATATTAGTCATTTTTTCGATAATTGCAGTTTTTCTTGATGTTCATTCGCCATCATTTGTTGTTTCATTTATAGCTTTTTCTATAAGTTTTTTTAATTTTTCGTTGTCTGGGTTTGTATAATAGTCTATTAATATTTTTGCGGTATCTATTATTTCTGTTACATCATTTTCGTTAATTTTAAACGTAGTTAAAGATGTTTTGATTTCTTCAATTGTTTTTTCTTCTTCTGTTTTGTTTTTTGTATTATTTTTATCTTCGATTTTTTTTATTGTTATTGTTCAGCCATTGTTTTCTATTCAATAATTTTCATTAGAATAAGTAAATTCAGTTGTTATTAGATTTCAATCTTTATCAAAAATTATATCAGTAATTTTTGTTCAATCAGTTTTTAATAATTTAATTTTGTAGTTATTTAAATCTTTTGCGATATTGTTTCAAAATTTATAATTAGCATCCTCAAAGGTATAAGAATTTATTTGATTTTTTACTGCGTCTATTTCTGTGTTGTTATCTTTATCATCAACTTTGTTATCTTTATCATCAACTTTGTTATCTTTATCATCAACTTTGTTATCTTTATCATCAACTTTGTTATCTTTATTATCTTTATTATCATTGTCGTTTTTATTTGTAATTTCGTTATAAGCTTCTAAAATTTTTCTAATTGTTGCGAAAGTCGCTTGTCATGCTGATCGATCTATTCCATATCAATTTCAATCTTTATAAGATTCCTTTAAATCGTATAAATATTGTTCTTTTGCAACAAATTGTATTTGTCATACTGCTTTGATTGCATTTATATCAAATTGTCATGTTATACAACCTGAACAAACTTCCACTATTTGATTGAATCTATTTTCGTCAATTGTTATTTTTCATTTATTGTTTAGATTTTCTTTAATTTTTGTAATTGTTTCAGCATTTTCTGTTCCAATTTCTCAAATCTTTGTTAAAGAAGAAACTAAAATTTCTTCTATTGATCAACGTATTTCATATGGAAGTGCTGTTATTGCATCTATTTCTTTATTTACTAATTTTTTTCATCATTCTGTGTATAAATTTTCCTTTCTAGCATTTATCAAAATATCTTCAGCTTTTTTGTTTGTTTGTGCAATATCTAATTTTTCTTGGAATAATTTCATTTCATTTTTGTGCTGTTCTCGAAGTTTTTCGTAAGTTTCGTTAAATGCATTTCATGCTTCCACGTTTTTTCATATTTTTTTAATTTCTTCTCTTGTTATTTTTTCATCATTCAAAATATTTTCGTCATTTTTTGTTTCTTCATCCTGTTTAAATATTTCAAAATTTCCTTCTGCCATTTTTGTAAAATTAAGATAATAAAAATTATTATGCTTTAATTATAGTCAGAATTTTTTTTTTGTCAAATTTTGAATAACATTTTCTTAACTTCATAAAAAAGAATAGATATTTCGTAAGGTAGCGTTTAAAAACCTCCCCTACAACTAATTTTCACTTTTTACTACCTTAAAAACTTTTTTTCCCTTTCTCAAAAGCAAAATTCAATTTACAAAATCTTTTTCATTTACTACTTGTTGCAGATCAGTTATTTTATTTTCATTGCAATAAAGAGATCCTGACTGGACTAATTTTTTCGCTTCACCATTTGAACTTGTTATTCAGCTTTGAGTAAATAAATCTATTATTTTCAAATCACCTCATTTCACATCACATCATCACGTTTCTTTACACAACGCATCAATTTCTTCTTGTGACATTGATTTAATTAACTCCATTTTATCTTTCTCTCCAAATAATATTTCACTTATTTTTTCAACTTGGATTAAATCATTTTTGCCAAACAAAACTTCTACTACCCAACTTGCTAATTCTTTTTGCCCATATCTAAGTTCAGGCTTTTCATTATGTTTTTTGACTATGGCGTCAATTTCTTCAAGAGATTTTAATGAAAAAACTTTCAATAATTTATCAACCAAAATGTCTTCGCAGTTCATAAAAAACTGATAAACAAAATATGGACTATTTTTTTTCTTGTCCACCCAAACTGCATTTCAGGCAGATTTTCAATATTTATTTCCACTGCCGTCTGTGATCAATGGAATCGTCAAAGCAAAAACTTCTTGATCGAGTTTTTTTCTTATAAGCTCCATTCACGTTGTCACATTTCATCGTTGATCAGATCAACCAAGTTGAAGCTTCACTCAATGCTTGTCAAACAAGGTCAAAAAATCATATCATTGAATTAGCATATAACTAAATTCTGCGTAGGTGATTGATTTTGTCGGATCTTCAATTCTTTTTTTCACAGATTCTTTGGCTATCATAGTGTTGACTGTCATATATTTTCCAACCTCACGAAGGAAGGTCAAAAATTCCATTCCCTTAAAAAAATCGTAGTTATCTACCATTTCATAGTCAAAATTTATTTTGTAGTTTTTTTTGATATTATCCAAAAAATTTTTAAGCTGATTGTAAATGCATTGCTCATTGTTCCTCAATTGTTCTTCCGACAAAAATGACCTTTCGGCATCTTTTAGACTTGGATCGCCTATCATTCCAGTTGCTCAGCCGACAAGGAAATAACATTTGTTTCCATATTTCATAAGGTGTATTGCTGCCATGACAGAAAACATATTTCATATTTGCAAACTATCAGCTGAAGGATCAAATCAAATATAAAATTTTTGTCAGCCTTTGTTGTAAAGATCAAAAACTTTTTCATCTGTGAATTGATAAATCAAACCACGATTTTCTAATTCTTCACGAAGAGACATGAAATTAAAATTAAAAGATTAAAAACGACGAGTGAATAGTCACTAGTTACGAGGCACTGTTCACTGAATATTTCTACATTCTATCCACAAACTCTATTCAGATTAAATTTAGTCATGTTTTCAAAGTTTCAATAATTTTTTTCAACAAAAATATTCTAGCATTTTTTGTTTCTCATTCAGATTTTAATATTTTTACATTTGCGTAATAAACATTTGTCAATTTACAAAGTTCAAGTAAAAATCTACACATCAAATGTGGAGCCAATTCATTTTTTATTTGAAAAATAATGTTTTCAAATTCAGATATTTTTTTTACCAAATTAAATTCCTCATCTTCAATCAAATACCTCTCTATTTTTTTTGTAATTTCTTTATTTTCTAATTCCAAATTCCCAATTCCAAATTCCTCCATATCTATCACACTTTGAATCCTTGCTCAAGTATAAAGTACATAAGCACCCGTTTCTCACTGCATATCCAAAACCTCATCAATGTCAAAAATAATATCTTTGCTTATATCAGTTTTGGTAAGAAAAAATCTCAAAGATCACACAGCAATTTTTTCTGCCGTTTTATCCAATCGATCACTAATTTTTTCAGGATTTCTTTCTTTACACTCTCAATATGATTTTTGGTGAAGCATTTCCATCATTTCGTCGATAGTGACTGTTCGTCATTTTCTACTAGCAAAAGGCAATCTCTTTTCGGCTTTTTCTTCTTCGCTTAATTTAAATCACATTTTGGATAATGTCTGTGGAGTAAGATAAACGACTCAATATCCAAGTGGCATATATTTTTTGTTTTCATTAGTATATCAAAGTAATTTTAATGCTGATGACACAACTTCTTGTGCAGGCAATTGTCTGTTGTCGACAACTGTAATGGCTTGATTATAATTTCAGAAAAATCATTTCTTTTCATTTTTTCATTGAGAATGAGTGCTGTACATTATTTTTCAATTTGGCTCATTAGCAAAAACATCGTAAGTAAAATCTTTTTTCAAATACCCTAATTTCCAAAGTGCAAATGCAATATCTTTGGCAATGTAAGTTGCTACTCAATCAGATTTAATTAATATTTGATATTTTTTTTCTTCGTTTGCATAATTTTCCAAACTTGATAAATCTATTACCCAACATCATTTTGCATCTCAATCGTTCATACATTTTATATGTCATTTTGATTTTAACAAATCGAAAGCTTCTGACAAAAATTTTAAGTGCAAAATATCTGTTTCTCGGCACACGGCATCAAAAGATGAATTCAATCTTCGACAAGTTTTCAACTGCTGTAAAGTACATTTGTTAGTATAGTCATTGTGAACTTTTTTTATATTTTCATCACTTCATTCTTCTATTTTTAGTAATGTTTCTGAAAGTGTTTTTTTGAATTCTGGATCTTCAGATTTTTCTTTCATTTTTTTATAAACTTCTCAACAATAATGATCAAATTTTTTGTCAGTGTCCAATGGCAATCAATAATGCAAATGTCAGACAATATTGTATCCAACATTTACTCAGCTGTCATCGCCATAATCAAATGAATGTGTTTCATATCAAAGTTTTTCAAAAACTCTTCTAATGCTATCGCCGATACAAATATTTCTTGCTTGTCAAATATGCAAAGGTTTGTTTGGATTCGCACTCATATATTCGACAATAATTTTTTCTTTTATAGCTTTGTGGCCTTTGTCGCTTTGAATCCTTTGTTGCTTTGAAATATCTTGAAAAAAATTTTTAATCCGACTGCTTTTTTTAATTTCAGCATTTACATATCATCAGATATTCAAAAACTTTTCAAAATCTGAATCAATTTCTTTTCAGATTTTTCAGGATTTTTTTCATCAGATTTTTCAGTGTTCTATTTTTTCTTTTATCTCTTGAGCAATTACATTTGGAGATTTTTTCAATATTTTAGAAAGTTTAAAACATGGGAATGCCAAATCTCATGGTATATTTTCTGGTGGAATTTCTATTAACTCCAAAATTTCATCAATTGGTAAATCAATGTTTTTTCACAAAATTTCCGCAAAATATTTTTTGTACAAATTTATCATTTTGTATGTAGAAATAAAAAACAGTAATTAGTAATTGGAATATTAGTAATTAGTATATGAATTAAAAATTAGGTAATCCAAAAATCTTTATTTAAATTTACTGATTTCATCTCTTAATGCAAAAAAATTTGCAATTTTTAGATAAACAAAAAAAAAGAGTGGTTCAGTTACGCACTAACACATAACCGCCACACTCCATCGTGATTACAAAATATATTATAATGATTTTATTTTGAATAGCAAATAAAAATTAAGTAATTTTTAATCGCGCCAAAACTTTAGCAAACCTTATAAATTCCAGGGCTTTCTTGATAAACAAAATTATTCATTTCAAGTATAGTCATTATTCACAATATTTTTTCGGCAGTCATTCACAAAAATTTTATCAACTCTTGCAAACCACATCAATTTTTCTCAGCAATAAAATTTAAAATCTGATTTTCCTCTTCGCTTAAATTCTTTTTTTCTTTGCTTCACGCTTCAGGATTCAAGCTTTCAGCTAAATTTTTTCACTTAAAAAACTTATCTAAAAAGATTTGCACATCGTTAATCATTTTTATTTTACCATCAGAAATCAATTGATTTACTCACTGGCTATTTGACGCAAAAATTCAATTGGAACTTGCGTAAACAGATTTTTTCATTTCAATTGCAAATTGTGCCGTTATCAGGCTTCCAGATTTTTTACTAGCTTCTGGCAAAAACAAAACGTCAGAAAGTCATGCTATGATGCGATTTCTTTGTGGAAAAGAAAAATTAGTCGGAACGAAATTTAATTTAAATTCAGATAAAACTAATCATCAATTATCTACTATTTTATTTATCATGTTGCGATGTTTGGATTCCAAGTGCCATTTTAGTCATCATCACAAAACGGCAATTGTCGGAACGTTATTCTCGATTGATAAATTATGGCACAAGCTATCAACTCACTGGGCCATTCATGAAATTGTGACGAGGTCGTAATTATTAATTTTTTCAAATATTTTTTCCAAAACTTTTTGAGCATATTCGCTCATTTTTCTTGGCCCGACAATTCACAAAATCGGTTTATTCAATAAACTCAAATCTCATTTGTAATAAACAATATAAGGTCTAGATTTTATTCACAAAAATTTGTAATTAAAATCTGATCATCACTGGATGATTCATCAAATATTATTTTTTTCCATCCACTTTTCTAATTTTTCTTTTTCTTGGACGTTAATTTCATTCAGATTTTTTCATTTCTTCAGATTTCACAAGGTTAATTCAGGATCCAAAGAATAAGTTAATAATTGTTCGTTCATTATTCATAATAAAAAATAAAATAGTAATTGGTAATTAGAATATTGGTAATTAAGATATTTGAGATTTTGTACTATTTATAAAGTTATTCAACTTCTTTCACAAAACATTAATTCTTGTAAAAAAATCACTAAACATATCATCTTTTATAAATTCTCTTTTATGTAATAAATTTATCCAATGCTTTGATTCGAATAATGATCATCTAGCATTATAATAAAACTTACTTGAATCTAAATAATGATATCTTCAATATCATTCAGAAATATTCGCTCATATGCTATCTATTGCTCTAATGAACTGATCTCAAATAATTTTTCTTTGCTCAAAATTAAATGTCTTATAAATCTTTCGAGAATCGTAACTTAATTTTAATGAAATTTCATATATTTCTAAATTTTCTATTCATCACGCCATTTTGTGTTTTTTGAATATAAACCAATTAATTACCAATTACAAATATTCTAATTACAGCTTTCTTTACTTATTTAAAATCCAAATTCAAGTCAAAATTGACTCAAAATTGAGTCAAAATAATAACGTCAAAAATAAATATGACAAACGACATTATTCCAATTGAAAAAACAAGACAGATAAATAAATTCATTGTCAGCTTATATTTTTTTATATTCAATTTTTAAATTTTCCAATCTTTTAATCTTTTAATTTTGTTAAATAATGTCTTTAGCGAACAAATATCGTCCAGGAACATTTGATAAAATAATCTGACAAGAACATGTCACAGATATTCTCAAAGCTCAAATTCAAAATCAAAAAACATCAAATCATAATTATATTTTTTTCTGACCAAGATGAACAGGCAAAACAACTGCCGCAAGAATTTTGGCAAAAGCAATTAATTGTCTGAATCCTAAAGATTGAAATCCTTGTAATGAATGTATCAATTGTCAGACAATCAATGAATTTAGAAATTTGGATTATGTAGAAATAGACGCCGCATCATATACTTGAGTTGATAATATCAGAGAGGAAATTATAGACAAAATACCATATCCGCCAACTCAATTAAAGAAAAAAATTTATGTGATAGATGAAGTGCATATGCTTTCAAAATGAGCGTTTAATGCTCTGTTAAAAACTATAGAAGAACCAAAAAATAATGTTTGTTTCATTTTTGCAACAACAGAAATTCACAAAGTTCCTGAAACTATAATTTCTCGTTGTCAGGTTTTTAATTTCAAAAAAGTTGGCGACAAAGAAATGTTAAAACATTTACAATATATTTGTGAACAAGAAAATTTAAATTATGATTTATCCTGACTAAAAATAATTTCCAAAATATCTGAATGATGTGTTCGTGATGCTGTCAAATATGTTGATCAGGTTAGCATACTTGGCGATATCAACGAAGACCACATTACAAAATTTTTGTGAGTGGTTTCAGAAGTTGTGATTAGTGATTTTTTAGACTTGATAAAAAGTGAAGATATTATAAACATTTTTAATAAGGTAGATGAAATTCATGAACAGGGAATAGATTTGCACAATTTTGCAAAACAATCTTTGATGTATATAGACCAAAATTTACTTAACGATATGGATTTTCTTTTGGCTGTTTCAGATGTATTTACTGATATTATAGGGACTATCAAATATTATCCATATCCAGCAATAGTCTACAAAATAGCGATAAATAAACATCTAAAAAAAGGGACCGAAAAATCTGAGAAAAATATAAATGAAAAATCTGAGAAAAATATAACTGAAAAATCTGAAGAGGATAATTTGGAAATAAAAAAAATTTCATCTGTAGAGACAATTCATGAATTGTCTACATCAAATGACGATAAAGATTCTTTAACGCATAACGATAATTCAGATTTATTAAATCAATTGATAAACAAAATAGACCAAAAATCTTTACAGGATCATCTCAAGGGCCATATAATAATTGATAAAATTGATTGAAATGAAATAAATATAATTACCATAAACAAAATGACAGAATTATTTTTGAAAAAAAGGGAAAACATTTCTTTAATCGAAAACATTTTAACTGAAATCCTTGGAAAACAAATTCACATCAATTTAAGTTTTGAGCACAAAGAAACATATTTTGCAAGAAAATTAATGTGATAGAAAAATTAAGTTCAGATTTATTATAATTTTTATCTAATAAAAAATAATTATGTTCATCACAAAAGAAATAAGCATCAAAACTAAAAAACCGTTTGACATCATAGACATCACAGATTTAGTTAGCCAATTTGTCAAAGAAAATAAATTAGAAATCTGACTTTTAAATGTTTTCACAAGGCACACAACCGCAATTTTGAAAATTAACGAAGTGGAGAATTGATTTTGGAAAGATATGGAAAATCGATGTCAAAAAAATATTTCAATTAATGAATTTTATCATCACAACGATTTGGAAAATAGAGATCCAAAAACTATGTGTGCAAATAAACAAGAATGTCTCAACTGACATTCTCATATTAGAGCTATGTTATTCGGCGTTTCTAGTGAAACAATCCCAGTAAAAAATAATGAACTTATGCTCGGGACACGGAAAAGAATAGTATTTATAGAAATGGATCATGCCAGAGATAGAAAAATTATTTTAAGTTTTGTAGGCTAAATTATTTTTTTGCACAAATTTTAGATTAAAAAAAACAGACTGGACTAAAATCCAATCTGTAAATTTATTATTTTTTTAAAATTATTTTTTTTCTTGTATAGATATATCCGCACAAGATTGAAAAAAACAGAATTGAAATGAAAATTTTTAATGGCACCCATTGACCCATAATACCAATGGCAATAAATAATCCAATGGCACAAGCTATAATAATAACCATGCCAAAAATAGCACTAGCATTGGCATTGCTCATTATGCTTACAACCATAATAAAAAAAGCAACAAAACAAAAAATTACATTTAAGGCAATTGTTAGATAAAATATACTAACAAAACCAATTGAAATACCAAATATAACTGCAATTATAATGGCGGTAAAAAAATCTTTGTCAAATATTTCTAAATTTTTAATTTTTTTCAATTGGTTTATAAACATGAATCCAACAGACGCCAATATCCAAAATAAAAACGTTTCATAAGCAGGGAGCCATTCTCCAGCTTTTGTTTCCGTTTTTTCAACAATTTCATTTCCATTTCTTTGTAAAAATGTTTTTGTTGTGGTTTTCTTTTTCTTTGTGCCATAAAAATTGTAAGTTAATGAAGTTTTTCCATTAACTTCAAGATTACAAATTTTCCAAGCTTTAAGGATTTTTTCATCTCCATATTTTTTTAAAAGTTCTGGTGAAACTTTTAAATCTCCAAGCTTTTCTGACTTAAAAGTTTTTTTCACAAGAACAATTTTATTGTCTATTCTTTTTACTTCAAACTCATTGCTCTGAGCTGAAATATTGGCGGAACAGAACAAACCAATTACGATAATTAAAAAAAGATTTTTCATATAATTTATATTTAATTTTTTATTTTAATATATTATTAATTATTTCATATAAAAAGTCAAGTTGGATTGGGCCTATTCTTAACTTCGGGAAGTATTTCTTACCGTCCTCCTTGATAAAGTGAAGCGAAGCGAAACCTTGCCTACCGGCAGGCAGGTCACGCAAGGTGGGAGATGGGTGGTATGCTTTGCGGACAGGAGGATTTACTTTTAAGTGAGTAACAAAAAGAGCACCCGAAGGGAGCTCTTTTCTTTTATGTTTTTCCGCGAGTGAGCGGAAGATTTATTTGTATATGCTATGATTTCATATATTTACTAACAAGATTATTTTATTTGTTTGATCGATATGACTAATAAATCTATAATCATCATTTATATTACTAGAAATATATCAATCTAATCCTCACTGTAATTTGTGTGTTTTTAATGATTGATCGTATTGATTTTCCAAAAATTTTTGAAAGTTTATTTTAAATTTTTCTCTCAAATATTCTGGTAATTTTTGATAATTTTTCTTAAATTGATTAGTCCTTTGTATTGTCCAAGTCATCAAAAAAATTATTAACATCAGTAAATGTTTTGATATTTTTATCCTTTACGTCTTTTTTTGCTAACGCGTGATCAATTACTTCATATATTTTTTTCATTTTATCAAACTCAGTTACGAAATCATGCAACAATTTTTGTGGCAACGTAATTACGTTTTGTGTAGTTATTGTAGTCATCTTTATTTTTTTTACTAATTAAAGTAATTACAATATAATAATTGTTTAACTATTTTCAACATTATTTTTCTTGTCTAAGTCTGTATTTATTCCTTTCTTCATATCCCTGCCTGCCCCGCTCTTTCTGCGGGGTGGTTCAGACAAAAGAGTAACAAAAAAGAGCCCCCCGAAGGGAGCTCTTTTCTTTTATGTTTTTCCGCATGAGCGGAAGGATAATTAATTTTTATATAATTCTGAATCACTTTCTTGCTTTTTTACTATACACATCATCATGGTTTCCTATATCAAAGAACACATATTCTATTATTCATTTATGTTCTTCTACCAAAAAATATAATGTTCTTAAATCATATCAAAGTATAATTGACCATACTTTGCCTCATTTAATAACTATGCCGTGTTTGCCATATCTTTTATCATTTTCATTGTTCAAAAAATCATTCACATCTGCGCTAAATTGTTCTTTGGAATATTTTCATTCCTTCTCAAGATCAGTTAAAATTCTTTCAATTCTTGATGTTTTTCTCCAAATTTTTTTACTTTCCATTTTTTCTTACTTCTCATCAGTAAATTGTTTTTCCTTTTTTGTATTCATCAACTGCATCTTTGTATAATGTTTCAATTCTATCAAATGAATCTATATTTATCATTAATTTTTTTTTCTTAAAAAGTAGATCATTCATCTTTGAAATGACCTCAAAATAATTTTCTTTTGTTAGTGTAGTTGTAGTCATCTTTATTTTTTTAATTTATAAAGCTGACTCCCTTTTATCTATCTCCTCTCGATTTTCAAGTCATTATCTTTTCTTCACCCTCTCTATTTTAGAGGGGGGCAGGGGCCTGCCCGCCTATTTAGTGTGGTGGGGAGTAAAAAAAAAGAGTGACAGAAAAAGAGCCCCCCGAGGGGAGCTCTTTTCTTTTATGTCATTTTATCTTTCTATAAATTTATCCGTTCGTCTCTACTAACTCATATCTCTTTAATAATTTTGGAAATTAAACCAACTCATATTTCTTGTCATCAATGTTTTGGAACAGGAATTATTTCTAATCATTTAATCATATGCAAATGTTTGCCTCAGGCAACTGGTCATTCATATCATAGTTTTTTTAATTTTTCTATAGCCTCATCTGGTTTTAGTGGTACCAATCTAGGCATTTTGCAATTGCACTGAAGTAAAAGATTTTATTTCTTTGATTATTTTTTTATCGTTATGTTGGATTTTATGGAAGATTACTCATTCTATTGCATCTAATAGATTTTCTCTTGCTTCCTCTATATTTTGTCATTGCGAAAAAAATCATTGATATCATGGCACGCTTGCGACAATATATCAATTTTCGTCTTTTTCGTAAATTGCTTTTTCCAAAAGGTAATGAACATAATTTGTAAACATATTTTTTTGGTTAATCATAAAACCAATTATTTTATAACTATCTCCTCTCGATTTTCAAGCTTGATATTTTATTTTCAAGTTCTTATTTTTTTTCTCCCCTCTATTTTAGAGGGGCTGGGGGAGTAAAAAAAGACTCCCCCATTTTCATGAGAGAGCCTTTCTTTTTTCTCCTGCCCCTCTCTATTTTAGAGAGGATGGGAGAGTAATTTTCCGCGAAGAGAGAGCGGAATGTTTAATTATCTATATTTATTTTATTTTGAAGCTGAATAATTTTAGCTTCTGGTAATTTATTATAACCCAAAGATATTCGTTTTAAGCTTTTCATATTTTCAATTATAGAAAGCTGGTTTTCATCTTCTATTTGATTAAATTCAAGTTTAAGAGAAGATAGATTTTTAAGATTTAATAATCAAGCGACATCATTTATTTGATTATGTTGCAACTCTAATTCTTGAATATTTACTAATTTTTCAAGTCAGGTTATTTTTGTTATTTGATTGTAAGCAAGATTTAAATTTTGAATATATAAAAGTTTGTCTAGTCATGATATCTCTTTTATATTATTTTTATGTAATTGAAGAACTTTTAAATTTGAGAGTTTATCTAAATTTTTGATTGAAGATATTTGATTGTAAGATAAATTTAATTCTTGTAAATTTTGCAAACAACTAATGTCTTTATCTATTTCTTTTATCTGATTATCTCATAAATCAACGCTTCGTATTTGTGTAAATAATTCTTTATCTATTTTTTTACATATATTTGGCATAGATGTTAGATTCTCAGATCTTAGATCTAAATTGTGCATTTTAATATTATATTTCCCAGACAAATATTCAGAAGAAATTTTTTGTTTTGATATTGAGCATCATCCAAAAATAAAAAAAGAAAAACACAATATCAAAATTAAAGAATATTTTTTCATTATATTTTAATTAAAAAATAAATCGCACTTGCCATGTTATTTTTTTTTATTTTTTTTTCAACAACAAAAAAGAACCCCGAAGGGTTCTTTTAGGATATAGTATATAAGAGACTATATTAGTTACCAGTATATTTTAATTGACCTAATTTGATTGTGTCAGTCAAAATAGCTTTATATCCAGCAGTTGGAGCGTAATCTGTACCAAATACTAGAGGTTCGTAACCAGATGATGTAGATGGAACTGATGACAATTCTATATATGCATTACTTGTTGCAGTGTTTACTGGAACAGTAGCATATATTTCATATGTAGCATCTGTAACTATTTCATTATTGTTTCCAAATACACTTCCACTACCAAGATCAAATGATAAAGTGTTGTTCAAAGCAAGTGCGTCGTCTGCTGTGCCTGATCAACCAACCTTAATAGAAGTAATTGTATTTAATGTTCCATTTAATGGATTAACTCTTTTTAGAGTTACATCTGCTTCTGTAAAGTTTGATGCATGAACATTTGATAGAGTAGTGATCTTAAATCTAAGATACTGTGCTTCTGTCTTAAGAGTAGAACCATTATCAGTTCTTGTGTTTGTTGTTGTATCAGCCACTAATTTGATTTTTCCGATCAAAGTAGATGCACCATCACCAAGAACTTTACCCTCCATGCTTTCTACAACTACTGGAGCTGCAATACTTACAGGAATAACATTGAATGTATTTGATACTGCTGTAACGGCAGGAAGACTAGATATAACTTTTCTTGAATCATTTCCTTCAGCGCTTGTTACTTGTAAATTCAAAACTAAATCTGCAGTTGCAGTTCCAGCTTGATCTTTACCTATCTTGTGAGTAACTACTTTTACAAAGATTTTTTCTGATCATTCAGCAACTACATAATTGATAGCATCGAAAGTAACGCTATCAGAAGAAACTGATTTTCTAGCAATTTCTGTAGTTTTATCTGCTTTGTAAAGAATAATTTCACTTACAGCGTCCTTCAAAGTAGATGCTCATGATTCTGTAATTGCAAGATTTTTTAATTTAATAGCTTCATTTTGAGCTGTCACTTCAAATGCCGCAACAAAATTTGAAGTAGTGTTACCTAACACATTTTGTGTGTTATTAAGTGGAGTTTCAGAAGTATAAACAGTATTTGTTAAAGTTCCAAAACCTTTAATTGTTATAGTTCTAACAGAAGCAATATCTGTGCTCAAATTAGTTACTGATGTAATGTCCTCATGATCTTCATCTTCTATATCCATTGCAGTATCAAGAGCGAATTTTATTGTTTCATTAGCTTTTGTTACATCATTAATTACATCTACTTTTACTGTAAATTCTTGTTTTGAATTTTTAGGAATATCAACATTTAAACCATCAAAAGTTGTCATACCTGCAGCTATACTAGAAGCAGATTTTGTTTTGATAAGTTCTGTTCCTTTATAAAGCTTCAATTGAGTAATATAAGCGTTTGTAACATCTTGTGCGGTGTTTCATCCTGTATATCCATCAATTTTGATTTCTTTTACAGTCAAAGCTGAAGAATTACCAGCTTCTACATTAAATTTAATAGCTTCTATATCAGCAGATCAAATAACTGCATTTTTTGTTGCAGATATTGTAAGTTGATTTACTGTGGCAGCAGAAGCTTTGCCTTCAAGAGTTTTGAATGTAATTGAACTTGGAGTGATATCAGTTACCTGTCTATCGTCACCTAATTCTACTACATAGAAATTATCTGTTCAAGCAGTATTTGCTATACTAGCAGCATAAGTCAAATTTTCTACTGAAACATTTTTTGTGTCAGCTCTAATTTGAAATATAGTTTCTTTACCATCACTCAAAGGAATATTTAGAGTTGTATCTGAACAAACAGCTGTTCATGTTGTTGTTTCAGTACAAGTAAGATCATATATATTTCCTCTAGTAACATCATAAAGCTCTATATTTTCTAATCTTGATGATACTAATACAGTACCTGAATTGCTAGTTATAGTAGTTTTGAATTTTTGCAATTCAAGATCTTTACCAGCATTTGTAGCCACTTTCAATATTCAGAATACATTATCATTTTTATCTTTTCTGATTTCATCGCTAGTAGTATCAACAGCTGTAACAGTCAAAGCGCCAGCTTGAATAGTTACATCTATATCACCAACACTTCATGCAACATTTACATATCCATATTTACTAGATTCAGCAGTAACATCAAGATCTTTATCAAGAACGAAATTAATAATCTTAGATGCTCATCAAAGAATATCTGCTTTTACGATAAATTTTTCAGTTTTTCATTCTCAAATTGTTAAAGATTTATCAAGATTGAAAGTAAGATATTTTCAATTTGTTTGTGTTGTAGAAGCTATCACATCTCAATTATTGTATAATTTGAAATTTCAAAGTTCAGTAGATTCATCTACTGATCCATCTTCTTTTAATGTAATAGAAGAGAATTTAATTGTTTCATTTTCTGTAGAATCATTTTTTACGCTAAATCTTAGAACATCAATACCTTTATTTCCAACTTTTACATCAGCAACACTTCCATCGTTAGCAAGAGTTATAGTAGTTGCAGATACTGATCAAATTTCCATTTGATTAGCTGTGATTGGAAAATCGGCATTTAAATCAGCAGCAGTACTTTCTATGCCTTTCAATGCAATTGCAAATTCTGCTCATTGCGTTGAAAGAGTCGTAACTTTTGCAACTAAATCAACTTTTTCATCTGCTTTGATTGTATATGAAGGATTAAGATATACAGTCACATCATCTGAACTAGAATTGAATGTTTTTGCGTTAGATGCTCTTTGTCAATTTATAAATATAGCAACATCATTAACTCAATTTTTCGCATCCATTCAAACTCTTTTTAATGTAACAGATTTTAATGTTATGTCTTCATCAGCTTTCAAAGTAAATGTAGCAGCTGGAACTCATTCAGCAGATTTAGGTAATTTTTGCGAAATAAGAGTATCATTGCTTAATGATACAGTCAAACTACCATTTGTTTCTACTACTGGAGCAGTTACTTTACATTCAGCAGGACAATTGTAGTCAATTGAACATGCGAATATATTTTCTGGTGTTTGACATATAGCTGGAACATCTGTTGGAGTCGCGTCAGATCTCATCATCATAAGCATTGCATGACCTCTTAACAAAGGACGTTCTGGATTTGTGATATCTGTCATAATTCCAGCGTCTTGTAGGTTTTGTAAATGCACTGCATAGTATGGAGTTCATTCATCGTCAGATCCATTGTCAATTCTATCCAAAATTGTAGCGAACATTGCTCTTGTAACTATACCATTTGGATTGAATGTTTTGTTTTGAACTCATTTTGTAAGTCCCATCAAACCCAATTGACAAGCTTTTGTAACGCCATTGTCATATTGTGCATCTAAAGTAGCAGATACATCTGAGAAAGCACATAGCTGTGTTGTATCAGGAGTTTTTCCTTTAATTTCAATAGCATAATTAGCTATCATTTTAGCCATAGCTACTCTTGTCAAAGTACCATACATATTAGCAGATTCGATTGTTGTTTTTGTAGTCATTCCATTAGTAAGAGAATATTCATACGCATCTTGTAATTCTGCGTCGTAAGCAGCAACACCAAGTATTGCTGTTGGAATCATTGAAGCGAGCATCAACACTGATGCAACACTTGCGAACAATTTTTTAAAATTTTTCATGTAGTTTTTTAAGATAAAAGGTTAAAAAGACCCGTTAGGGTGCTTATTGGATTATCCAAATACAATCATCCGATTGCTTGGTCCAAATAAGATAATAAATTAGTCTGACCAAAGAATATAAATAGTCTAGCTCATCTTTTTAAAGTCTATAAGTCTATCAGGCCTTTCAAGTCTCAAAGGTATTTGTCTTCAGACTATATGGATTGAAGACTTCTAGACTTTGAATTCTGAAATAGACTAAATATGACTCGCAGACATATGAATAAACTTTCGGAAACTAATAATTGAGACGCAATGAAAACTTGAATTTTTTTTGAAAGTTTTCAAACGTCGAGATTATGCCGAGAGCTTGATATTTCTAAAGCGATTCGGCATTGGAATTAGGATGTTTGTGATATAAATCACATTGTTACAAGAAGTTCTGTGTCTCCACACAGTAGCTTTTTATCTTGTTTACCAATCTTGTGGACAAATTCAAGACATTTTTAGACAGATAATTATCGGCATAAATATCAGTCACATTCAACCACCAAAGAAACAAGTGAAACGTAGTTTTTTTGGATGATTGAATTGTGCCGAGAACTTGAGAAACCTAATATTAAGTAATTAAAATTTTCAAAAGTGATTCGGCATAAAAACTAATGTTGCGCCTACGCATTATCGCCATGTTTTTGAATGTAATGTCCAAACTATACCCGAAAAAATAGTCTACAAGTCAGATTAAATAGTTTTATCAGACTTGATGAGGATTTTGTCAGGCTTTTGTTAATGGTAAAGAACACATCCTTACATACTGGTATACTATTATTTGTCTATTTTGTGACAACAAAAAGTTAGCGGATGTCTTGATGACCAAAAGAGATTGTTCTTAATGACTGCGTTTTGGTGTTTTTGGACACGTCCAATATCTTCAACCATTTTTGAAAAAATATTGTGTAGTGTGGAGAAACTAACATTCATTGATAGAATTTTCTTTGCAACATTGTATGATGTCGACAATTACTAGTCATTGCGAGGAGTTCTTACGACGAAGCAATCTTGCTTTAAATGTTTAAGATTGCTTCGCTCCTTTTAGTCGCTCGCAATGACCGGCGACCTTTAATCATAAGATATAGATGAATTTGAATATATCTATATGGTGTGTTTACATTTTAAGAAAAGGAAGCCTAAAAGTTTTGAAAGGAAAAGAAAGTATATAAAGTAAGAAAAAGTTTAGAAAGTTTTGAAAGAAAAAGGAAGTTTTTGTCTTTGTTCACTTTATTCACTTTTATAACCTTTATCACTTTATTCACTTTTATAACTTTTATTCACTTTGTTCACTTTGTTCACTTTTTAAACCCACTTTTCTTATAAATCGCCGCACCGCAACGCCCAAAATCAAATACTTCAACCAATCTGATCAGATTGAAATATACAATCAATTTGAAGAAATGAAATTTGAAATTCGGTAAATATAGTTGATAAGTGCCTTTTCTACGAATAAAATCCACGCCCATCAAAATAAACTATAAAGAAATATGGAGCAAAACCCATAAATCATAGCAAATGCGAGAATTGGTAGCACGAGCAAATTTCATATAATTCAGATTAAATTTATTTTTCACATAAAAAATATCATAATTGGAAATATGCCTATTGTTGCTCAAAGAGTTGGAAGTAAATAGTTACGAGTGGCGAGTGAACAGTGACGAGTGAATGGTAATTTACTTCCTTCAACTTGTCACTCGTAACTACACACTAGTCACTGTTGATCTAATATTACTATCCCCGCCACCGCCGCGAAACTAAATAAAAATCAAATATCGTAAATTAAATAATATGGATTGATCAGAAGTAATAATGTGTAAGAAATTGCCATTGTGCGTCGAATATTTATTTCTCTTCATCGAAACAAAGCGAGAAGCCCCAAACCTCACATCAGCACTGCACGAAAAACGCTGGAGTCCAATCAGCAAATAATTCAATAAAAAATCACGGCCAATAAAATGACGAAATTCCTCAGATAAAACGGCAGAAAAAATAAAACGAATCAAAGAAAAATTATTATCAGAACTATGTTTCATCAGCTCACAGCTACTATATGCACGAGTCAGGAATTTATAAAATTTTGATAATCTGATTTTGGAATTTGCGATCTATCCCCTATCAACATTCAAAGTATCAGTCACGAAATGCGATTTTTGCCGTAAATATCTGTTATTGTTTTTTGAAAATTTCTTCTAAGCAAAGATATAAAAGGAATTTGGAACTTGGAAGCTGGAATTTGTCATTGCGAGTGAAACGAAGCAATCTTATTTTCTTCAATTATTCACGAGCAAAGCGAAGTCCCGCAACTGCGGGGTTTTTCGTTTTTAATTATTAATTTTTCATTATTCATTTTTAATTGTTCTTCTTTTATAGAATTTTCTTCTCGTATCGTCCCGTAATATCACTTCATCAACAGCCATTTATCGTAATTAAATTGATATCAGAAATTAGGAATTAGAAACTGGGAACTGGGAATTAGTCATTGCGAGTCTGCAGAACTTTCTTGCGACGAAGCAATCTTTTCTTGTTCTAATGACCTAACGTTCCATCGTTCTAACGTTCTATTAACTAATTTCAGATTCCCAAACAAATAAATTCTATCGCCGATTTGATAATCTTTATCTGAATAAAGCACATACTCACGAATTCAATCAGAAAAAATATATTTTCATTGAGTGGCAGTGTTTGTAATTTGTCAGCTTGAAAGAAAAGGAAAATAGGAAGTGTTCGCCTGTCATTGCGAGAAGCTTTTTTGCGACGAAGCAATCTTAAATTCTTGTTGATTGAAACGAAAATTTTTAAAAGAAAAACTTCATCGAGCAAGAAAAAATGAAAGCAGGCAAATGGAAATTAGAACGATAGAACGTTGGAACGATAGAACGTTAGGAAACGAAAGTTTTGAAAGTTTAAAAAGTTTCGAAAGACTATCCTTTAAAAACCTTCATCACTTTAAACACTTTTCAACCACATTTATTTCTTCTTGCTTTTGTAACCTTTGTAACCTTTGTTGCCTTTGTAACATTATTACTATCCCCGCCAAACTTAAAATCAAAAAAATTATAGAAACCCACAGATTTTCAAAAACAGTAAAAGAAAATATAAATAATGTGAAGAAAAATAAACTTTAAGTTAGGGACCTGTCATTGCGAGAAGCTTCTTTGCGACGAAGCAATCTTTTTTTTAAAAACGTTTATAGATTGCCACGCTCCTTTTAGTCGCTCGCAATGACTAAAATTTTTGTTAATTCATTATCATTTTATTAATTTTGTCTGCATACGGTATTGCAATTAAAGGTTTGTCGTAAATTTTTAATGGCAAAAGAAAATGTAATCTGGCCCCAATTCATGCCTTGCAAGATAGAAATAAGTTTAAACTTTCAAAAAGATCTTTTTCTGTTCGATTGTGAAGCTGTAAATCTGGAATAATTTTTTTTAAGTTTGGATAACACAATAAATCATCGTTGATATCACACGGAAAAAATATTTTTTTGTAGTTGTAATATTTTTGACAGAACTCTTTTATTTTATTTAAATTTTCTTGATCGCAAGATTTTTTATTAACATTTATTAGTATGTAATCAGATTTTTTTTTATAATTTTGTCATTGCGAGAAGCTTCTTTGCGACGAAGCAATCTTTTCTTCTTCAATTATTCACGAGCAAAGCGAAGTCCCGCAACTGCGGGGTTTTTCGTTTTTAATTATTAATTTTTCATTATTCATTTTTAATTCTTTTAATGTTTCCAACGAAAAATCCTGATAGAACTTTAATTGTTCATTATTCATTATTCATTTTTCATTTTCTACTATTTCATACGATATTTTATCCCTCGTGATAATGCTTTGTGCCTTTGGAAGTAAATATTTGTAAAGCAGATTTGTTCTTCGTTTTGTTATTTTGCCAATTCATCAGAGCAAAACAAACTCCCCTCTTTTGATTGAATAATTGAAAAGTAATGGCAGGTTCCACCCATCATGTGGAAATGGTCTTTCGTCCGTTAGAACTTCTCCACCTCCGAAAAATTTAAATAATTTTTTATATTTGCCGAGTCACAAGAAGTTTGCCAGATGAGTAATTATTTTGAATCTGTGTTGTTTATTTTCAACTATTTGTAGTTTGTTTAAATATTTTGAAAAATTTAAAATCTGACTATTTTTTTCGATCCAATGCTCCATCCAATTTTTATTTCAAACTTCCACGTAAAGTTTTGATACATCGTAATTACTGAAAATAAA
>JBBABP010000006.1:0-30306 GCA_041657585.1 Candidatus Absconditabacterales bacterium
AACAATCTTCCTATGAAATGTCTTTCTTATTTAACTCCGTATGAATATATTAATCAATTTATTGTTAATTTAAATACTAATTTGATACTTTATAACAAAGTGGTGCAATAGACTTGAATATGTTCCTGATAAACATTTAATATATTATATTTATATATTTTTTTCTGTCAAATATTCTGGTCTCTTGTAAATTTTGCAAAAAAGAGTTGAAACTTGATGAAACATAATTTATAATGAATAAAGTTTTACTACATTTTTTGCCTATCAATGCAAAATAAATCAGTCATTTTCGATGAAGAAAAATTACAAGAGTACGCTAAACAAACCAAATTACAACCATTCAAAGTTAAGCAAATCTTTTTCGAAATATTCAAAAATCAGAATATCAATTTCGACGAAATGACAACTTTGGCTAAAGATTTAAAATCAGATTTATCAAATAATTTCAATATACTTTCACTTCAGCAAGACAGCATACTTGAAGATAAACAAACAACAAAAATCTGATTCAAAACTTTTGATAATCATATTATCGAGTCTGTAATTATTTATCATCGACAGGACAAAAAATATCGAATAAATAATGTGCCGAAATTAAATAGAATTACTCTCTGTATTTCTTCTCAGGTTTGATGCCCGTTGAATTGTCATTTTTGCGTGACTTGAAAATTGTGACTAAAAAGGAATCTTTCTCGACAAGAAATTATTTCTCAAATACTTTTTGCAAACAATTACATCAAAAATAAATTATGAAAAAAAGACGACTGAACATTGCGAGGAGTTAGAAATGTCGTTTTTATGTGAATGGGCGAGCCACTTTTGAACTACGAAAATTTAAAACAAGCAATTACAATTATGCTGGCTCAAGATAGATTATCTCTTGGTAAAAGGCATATTACAATTTCTACGGCATGAATTATCGACGGTATCAAAAAGTTAATCGCAGACAAAATAGACGTTAAGCTTGCAATTTCTTTGCACTCTGCAGATCAAACAGTTCGTGAAAAACTTATGCCAATAGCAAAATTAAATAATCTGATTGATCTGATGAAAATATTGGACGAATATGTTTTGGCTACAAACAACAGGATCTTTTATGAATATATTATGATCAAAGATTTTACAGACACAGCAAAATTAGCCAATCAGCTTTCAATTTTATTAAAGTGAAAATTAGCTCACGTCAATTTAATTCCCTTCAACGCCAATCCAGTAATTTCTTTACAAGAAAGCGACAAAAAAACTATCTACAAATTTAAAGAAATTTTGGAACAAAACTGACTGACTGTGACGATTAGAGATTCAATGTGAAGGAAAGTTAACTCTGCTTGTGGGCAGTTGGGATATGAAAAAATAAATTGACTGAAAGATTAAAAAATTTATTTAGTATCTGTCCTCCTTTTCTTTAAAGGAGGGGAACCATCTTCTGGTGGAGGATTTTTTTATAAACATTTTTTAAAATCCCTTTATTTAGACGCCATAAATGGCCGTCTCTACTTGTTTCCATTCCCAAATTCCTATTTTCAAATTCCCATTTCCTAAATTATCTCTCCCCAATCTCAAACTTTCACTCACGCCGCATTGGCCTCCTCTATATCAATATGGAAATCTAACGCATAGTCATCTCTCGCTCTCACAGCAACATTTTCAAAAGTTAATCATCTGATTCAATTTATTTTTATTGAGATTACGTCGCCATCTTTAAATCAGAATTTTTTTGCCTCATCTACAGTGCAGTGCAAATGCCTTTGTGCAACTATCATGCAGTTTGCCATTTCAACCTCTCATTTTGGTCAGATTACTTTCACGCTTTCAGCATCTTTAATATCACCGGAAACTTTAATAGGTGCATTTGTTCAAAGTACAAAATTATCTCAAGCCATAATTTCAATCTGACTAAATTTTCTGGATGGTCAAACAACTCTTACATTTTCTAATTTTCATTTTGGTCATTGTAAAATTACGGTTTCTTTACAAGCAAATTGTCATGGTTGGCTAATATTTTTTATGTTATTTAATTCATATCATTCTCAAAATAATTTATTCACATCAGATTTTGTCAGATGAATGTGTCTGTTTGAAATTCAAATAGGAACTCTCATTTACATCAATTAAAAAATTAAAATATTGTAAATGTTGCAGAGGTTTCAAGGGCTACAATGGCTTCAGTGGTTTTTAAAGTACGCAAAGAATAATTTTTCAAAACTTTACAATTACCTTTGTAGCCTTTGTAACTTTGTGGCCTTTGAAACTTTATTTTAGTCATCACTTCATTGCTCGTCCAAAGTCATTCCTATAATTGCCTCATCTTTTGTTAAATCTCAATTACCATTATGAGGATCTTTGTTTATATAAACGAACATAGGCATAATCATAGGCACTCTACCAATAATTTTAGTTATTAAAATTCCAAGATCTTCTTTCAGATTTTTAAAATTTTCTTTTATGTCCAAATGTTTTTTCATATTTTCATTATATTTTGCCCTTGCGAAATCAACAATTTGAGTATGAATAGATTTTACTTCAGAAGAGTAAACAAATCATCTTGATTCAATCTGAATATTCCCAACTAATTCTTTGCTTTTTGTGTCAACCTTAAAAATAAGTCAGACTATTCCATTTTGTGCCATAATATGACGTGCCTTGATTACGTATTCGCCTGACATATGTCATTGTCATTTTCCATCAATCATTATCGTATCCAATTTCATTACGGTTTCTGATATCAAAACAATGTCGTCGTACATTTCAATCACGCTTCAATTTTTTACTGGCATCAAAATTTTATCTTCAGTCATTCACATATTCAACGCTAATTTTTTGTGAACATATCTCAACATCATTTCAGTATAATACGGCAAGAAAAATTGAGGCTTCAATAAACTCAAAATTAATTTGTGTTCTTCTGCATGTCAGTGTCAACTTGTATGAACATCCATATCGTCGTTTGTTATCAAATCAACTCATCTTGCTAACAAATTATTCATCATTTTATTTGCTGCATCTTCTTTTCATGGAATTTTAGAAGATGACATTAATATTGTATCTCATTTTTTTAGTTTAATTTGAGCGTGTTCATCTCTAGCCATTCTTGCCAATGCACTAAACTCTTCTCATTGTGCGCCAGTACACAAAATTACAACTCTTTCATCTGGCATATTGTTTACATCATTATCAAGTTTACGAATCATTCATTTTGGTTCATTGATATATCCAAGTTCCTGACAAATTTCAACATTGTTGATCATCGATCTTCACGAAAGAAAAACGACTTTATTATATTTTATTGCACTTTTGATAATTTGAATTACTCTACCAACATTAGTTGCAAATGTTGCAAGTATCATTCTGGATTTAGTTTTTTTGATCAAGTCGTCCAAAGTTTCTCAAATTACTTTTTCTGATTTTGCTCGTCAAGGATGTTGTGAGCCAAGACTATCTCAGATATATAGTTTCACTCATTCAGTTCAGATTCTAGCAATTTTTGCCAAATCTGTTGGCGCGTCAATTGCTGGAGTATGATCGATTTTAAAATCTCATGAGAAAAAAATAACTCATTTTGGCGTTTGTATCGACAATGCCATACTTTCTGGAATATTGTGATTTATCCTTACAAATTCCACATCAAAACATCAAAGCTTCAAAAAATCTGAATCTGGATCCACGATTTTATATTTGATATTATTTGCTTTTTTGGGATCATCGAAAGTTTTTTTGATAATTCACAAAGTAAGTGGAGTTGTATAAACAATTGGATATCAAAGTTCTGGCAATATATCTCTCAATGCTCATACGTGATCCAAATGTCAGTGGGTGATCAGAATTCATCTGATTTTATTTTTGTTTTTTTTCAAATAAGATATATCTGGAATTATATAATCAGCTCATAATTCTTCAGCCGCAGCAAATTCCATTCATCAATCTACAATGATAATGTCATTTTTATATTCAATAAAAACGCATTCTCAAACTTGTTCTAATCAAAGCAGACTTCAAATCCTTACTGGAGTTTCATCTTTTTTAATTAATTTTTTGGGATCGTCTATTGCTGTTTGTGTTGGTTTGTCCAAATGAGATAAAAATTTTTTTGAACTTAATTTTTCTTGGTTTGGATTAAAGGGCCTTTTATATTTTGTTGGTCCCTTTGGATTGTTTTTTGCACCAAAATCTATAGAAAGATTTCATTGCATAATTGTGTTTTCTGTCATGTATAAATTTAAATTTTAAAATTTGTAATTAAGTAATAGGAAATGGGAATTTGGAATTTATTTATTAGTCATTGCGAGGAGCTTCTTTGCGACAAAGCAATCTTGTTTTAAATGTTTAAGATTGCTTCGCTTCGCTCGCAATGACAATCTTTTAATTTTTTAATCTTTTAATTGTTATATTGTTATGCTAAACGAATTGAGAGTTAATTGTAAAAATAGGACTATACCAATCATAAGCGAGGAAACAGAAAGTTTTTTAATCAAAATAATTAAAAAGAAAAAACCTAAATTATGTTTGGAGATTGGAAGTGCTGTGGGATATAGTAGTATTGTCATCGCATCTATCATCAATGAACGGGGATGAAAACTTTATAGTTTTGAAATATGATATGTGGCTTATTTAGAGGCATTATCAAATTTTCTCAAAAGCAATCTAACAAATATTTTACTTTACCCTTTTGATTTTTGAAAAATAGATATTAAAAAATTTTTCAAAGACCACTTAGATTTTGTCTTTGTGGACTGACAAAAAAGCCAATATGGTAATTATATGCAAAATATTGAAAATGCGCTAAATCAAGAAACTATAATTGTATTGGATGATGTGATTAAATATCACAATAAACTAAATACATTATACTGATATTTGCAAAAAAAGCAAATAAATTATAAGATTTTTCAAATAGAGCATGATGATGGCGTTATGCTGATCAAAAACTAAGTGTTGAAAAAACTTCTTAGATGCTAAAATTTGCAAATTTCACAATTTAAGTTATAATTATATAAGGAAAAAAAGCTTTAGAGCGTCAAAGCCAAAAAAGCCACAAAACTTTTTCTTGCTTTTTTAGCTTTTCTTGCTTTCTTAGCTTTATGGCTCTTTTATCTTTTATCTTCCATCTTTAATCTAATATGAAATTCAAACTTCTAATATTAATCTGATTTTTATTTTCGGCTTTTCAAATAAGCTTAGCTAATTTTAATGATTGTGAAGAATTGCCAAATAATATTCAAAAAATGCCAATTTATTGGCAATATAAAAATATATTTCCAGATGACGCCATTCGTCAATCTTATAAAAATTTGAGATCATATTGTTGCAAAAATCATTTAATTAAAGAAGATATTGATTATGATTTTTTGTGTAAAGAATCAGATCAAAATGAAAATATATTTTATCCAGAAAGTTCATCATTGTTTGACCATTTGTTTGACGTTTCGATGAGAAGGTTAGATTGATTTGCTTTATTGGATTATAATTTGCCTCTTGATCCTGTGGCAGATGCACGAAGAAATTGAAATTGAACATGGGATGGTATTACAAAGATAGCAGAAAGTGCTGATGGCAATACATCATTAAATATTATGGATCGATACACAAAATTTTGGAAAACTAATACAAATAATATATTATTTCAGTATTTATGATCAGATTCAAATTTTAAAATTATTTATTGAAAAAATGTTACTTTAAGTGATTACAATGATAAATATAATATTATTAATTCAGACTGATGACCAGCAGTTTCGCTTACAGATAAATATAACAATCTATGTCAAATAATTATTCAATTATATTATACTTTAACTGATGGAAATAAAGATAGATTGATAATTGATACATCTTCAAATAATGGTTATTATAATGCTTGTGCAAATATGACAAATCAAAGAATACAAAAAGAATACGTATACGTACAAACAATAAGTATTTCAAAATCTACCAAATTATTGATAGATACAATGGAGGCTTATTTCAACAAAAATTTTGTACAAAATAGATTAGTTGGGTTGCAATCAAAAATATCATCTTTATCTAATTTATTCTCAACTATTGTTAAACAAGCACCAACAGCTAAACAATGTAATAAATAAAAAAAATAGACTAATCAATTTAGTCATTGCGAGGAGTTTTTACGACGAAGCAATCTTGTTTAAAACGCTTAAGATTGCTTCGCTTCGCCTGCCTACCGCAGGCAGGCTCGCAATGACAATCACTAATTCCAAGTTCCAATTTTTAATCCTTTATTTAGTAAAATGCCAAAACTAAAAAAAATTTTTATATCAGCATTTATATTTTCAATTTTTGTTCTGCCAAGTTTTTCAGTAATACTTGCCGCACCAGCAGATCCAACTGCCGATAATTTTGAAATTATTCCAAAATGAAATGAAGCTGATATTAGTTCGGCTATTCAAAAAGTTTGAAATGAATGATGAAAGGTTTGGGAAAATTATAATGAACAAGCAAAAAATTTAAGTTCGAAATGATGAGGAGCAGAGGCAGTATGATCGCAATTAGCGTCTGGGATTATGACTTGGGATACATTATTAGATTATGCCACATATCTTGTTAATTTTTTATCTCAAGTTTGACTTTTGATATGATGACTGATGATTGTTTATGCATGATATATGTATGCGACAACAATTTTTTGATGATGAGATGCAACAAAATGAAATAACGCAATCAAATATGCAATAATGTGAATTCTTGTTGTAATATTTTCTTATGCTATTATGAGATTACTAACAAGAGCATTTCTTACATAAAAATTTTTACATAAAAAAAATTACACCAAATATTGATGTAATTAATTTATATTTAACGTATAGTATCAATTATAAATAATAATATAAATATAATTAATATAACTGGCCAAAATATACCAAATAAAAACAATATTTTTATTTCATCAAACAAAAACAAAAATAATCCTTTGTAATTGTATAATGGCACAATAAGTTCTACAAAATATATTTCTTTTTTTTTAAATTTTTTATGTGCTTCAATTATATTTCTTAAAATAAAATATAAAATTAAAACAAATAATATTAATAGAATTCCAAAATAAATTTTTAAATAAATATTTGATTGCATATTTTTATTTATTATTTTATTATCTATATAAGAGAATACTTAAAAAAACAAAAAAAACAACATATATAAACAAAAAAATGATAACTATTTTATTTCATATACATTTTTTTCTTTTATAATATTTAATGCTACTGCAATTTTGTTTTCATCATTTGTATAAAGAGTACAAATCACATCTCATTTTTTCACAACATCATCAAGTTTTTTGTTCAAATAAAGTCATCATTGTGCATCAAGAGGAGATCACAAAGCTCTCGCAGCTAAATTTAAAAATTTCATATTTATATTTTTTACTTTCCCATTTTTTTCAGCTATTATTTCTTTTTGTATTTTTGCAAGAGGAAGCTCTTCAGATTTGATATTTGGATTTTTTCAATTTTGTAGTATGATAATTTTTTGCATTTTTTTCCAAGCTTCTCAAGATGTTAATTGTTTCATCGCCAATGCATATGCTGACTTTCATTTTGCCATTCAGACTAACTCAATTATTTTACTCGCAAGGAAAACTGCTTTATTTTGCAAATCCATAGGTCTGAGTGTATGTTGTTGCAATACTCTCAAAACTTCTCTTACTTGCATTATTGCTCATATTCAAGCTCAAATTGGTTGTTTTGCATCAGTTATTTCTACATGCATTTTCATACCAAAACTTTTTCATATATATTCAAATTTTTTTTTAAGATCCTTTGCTTGCTGGATATTATTAACTTTTGCTGTAGGTCAAAGCGGAATATCAATTAGACAATGAGTAATTCACATTGCATATTTTTTTGCCATAATACTAACTACTGCTTTATCTGTAGATTCTAAGGATAAGGGATAAGAAACTTGAATTATTTTATCATCTGCAGGAGCTATATTTACGCCTCATCATCGTATTAAACAACAATTATTTTTTTTGATTAAATCTTTAATCTGATTAGTATCAAAAGAAATATCCATCAATACATTTACGCATTCTCATGTTGCCGCAGGAGATGTAATGGCTTTAGAAAATGATTTTGGAATTTTAATTCACAAAGAAGCAATAATTGGAACAGCAATCATGCTGGTTTCATTTCAAGGGACTCAACCTATACAATGCTTATCAGCCACAATTCATTTAAATTTCAATGTTTCTCATGTATTTGCCATTGCCTTAGCTGTCCAAAAAAGTTCTTTTAAATCTGGTTTATGCAAAAAAGCACTAGCGGCATAATAAGTTGTTAAAATAGTTGTAAAACGTCAACTTGCAATATCATCTATTATTGATTTAATTTCTTTTTCATTCAATTTTCATCATTTCAAACTTTTTTTCAAGGCCTCTACTGAATCTAAACTAGTTTTAGTATATGATATTGTGACTATTTCATGTTGTTTAATTCAATATTTTTCTCTAACATCTTTCAAAATTCCAATCTGTCATGGTTTGATAAATTTGTTTGAAAGATCTACACTTACAACGATTTCTTTTCATTTATAAATCAATGAAACTTCGTCAGTTACGTGAATTCAATAAGTCCAAGCTTGTCTTTCATTTAACAAAACAGATAACTGTTCTCATTGCTCAATATCAACAAATTTTGTTTTGGCATAGTAAATTCTCTTCATTAAGGTTATAGTTAAAATTTAAAATTTGTAATTTGTAATATTTTTTTTATATATTATTAAGTTTTAACTTGCTTCTCTTCTTTCGGCATGTCTCACTTCTTTATTTTCTTTTTTTTCAAAAAATTCAATAGCCTGAGCTAATTCTTCGTGATCTTTTGCATATTCATGAATATCAATTCATTTTTTGTAAGCTTCGCATGCTTGTACCAATGCTGTTGCTCCCACTTTAGTTCCTCTTGGATGTGCATGACAACCAGCACCCATAGTCGTGATAAAATCTACATTTTCCATCACATCAATAAACGGTTTCAAAAGTGTTGGATTGAGTCCTCCAGAAATAATTGGACAACATTTTTTGAGATTTCTCCGAGAATCGTCTTCTTTAGTCAAATGTTGATGATGATCTTCTTGTACTTTATTTAATCGGTCTTCATCATTTGTAGGAATAGTCCCCCAAGATTGTTGGAAAATATGTCCTGGAGCATCAAGTCCAAAAATATTATGAGCCGCAGTTACATCTTCTTCAGGTGTTCCTGCCATTTTTCCTACTCCAGCGGTACCTGTATGAATACCAGATGTCCCAGCTAATCTAGCAAATTTAGAAAGAACTAATACACTATATCCGATAGGGTTTTCTGGTCTTGTAAATGCTCAATGTCCCGCTCTATGAAAGTGAATAAATACATCAGGATATTTTCTTCTAAGTGTTTGGACTGCCATTCGGCCAGCCGTTGTTCCATCAATCAAATACGCATATGATCCTTGCTCAAATCAAGCATTTTTAATCATTTCACATCTTTCAATCATAGTATCATAATCAGCAGCAGAAACATTAAACGAATGTACTTTTTTCTTTCCTGTTTCTTTTACTGCTTTATCCATAGCTTCTTTGATATGTTCTACCATTTTATCATAAGGACAGAAATCTTGATCTGCCTGTGGTTCATCATTTTTTACAAAATCACCTCATCCTACTCGGAAGTCATAAGCTACCTCAGCATATTCTGCTGAAGTAAGTCCCATTTTTGGTTTCACAATAGTTCACAAAATTGGTCTATCATAAACATTTAGATATTTTCTCATATCATCCAAAGTGTAACTAGGTCCATCATATTGTTCTAGCATTGAAGGTGGAAATCGGACATCAAGAAGTTTAAGTGCATTAATTTCTTTCATTCCAAAAATATTTCATGCAATATAAGTCAAAATATTCTGAACATTTCATCATCTATCTCGTAGTCTTCGAGGATATGCAATCCAAACTATATTTTTTTCCAAATCAATTTTATAAACCAAAGAGTTCATAACACGAGAAAATGGTGTTTCTGTTTGAACTGCAAAATTTGTTCAAGTAGAAGATTCTGCTGAAACTTCTGCTGCTGCTTGTAGAATATTTAATTTTCCTCAAGGAAGTAAATGAAATGCACAAAGCATATACTCACCATTTTTTGGATCTTTTAATTCCAAATTTACATAAGCAGCTTGATGTGAATTTAAAGTTTTTAATAATTCTTCCATTTTGTTTATATCTTAAAAAAATAAAAAACACAATTAGAAATTAAAAGTGAATAAAGTGATAAAAGTGGTAAAAGAATAGTCTTTCAAAACTTTATAAACTTTTTCTTGCTTTCAAAACACTATCTTCTTTCTCTTGCTTTTTTAACTTTCTAAGTATAATCAGATTTGATTTTTTTGCAATTTTTTCACTATTTATTTATCATTTTAATCCCAGAACCAATAATATTTATTCAGACCGTAGTTCAAACGTTTTTTAACATATCTTTTCACGCAGCCTTGGCTCATATTTTAGCTATTAATTTTTTTTGATTTAATGCTCATTTCATTAATCTTATAGACCATTTTACAGAATTTTTAGCAAATGCCATAGTTAATCAAGCCACAAGTCCAACTCATATATCAATAGGATCTATATCAGGCGATTCTAATCATTGCATATTTGTTGTTATTTCCCAATCAACTATTTCTCATTTTTTATTTTTTATTGGAGTGCGAATTATTTCCGAACTTGATTGTGCATTTTTATACATTTCTTTTCGTTCTTTAGCAAATTTTTCTTGTTCTTCTTTTTGTTTCCAAATTTGTTCTCGATAAGCTCAAGTAAAATATTTTTTTCATTGCAAATCATATATTATAATGTTTTTTCAAGGTTTATTTAATCCCCATATTCAGTTTATAAAAGATCATTTCAAAATTTTTCATTCTTCATTTTTCCACAAAAATATTCCATTTTCTGGTTTTTCTTCCAAATATTTTTTGTTTTTTAATTCATCATTTATTTCTTTTTCGAAATTAACATTGTTTTTTAATTCCGATAATGCATTTTTATATTCTTTATTGTTTATTTCATTTTCTTGCAAATCATTTTTTTCTAAATTTTCCATGAATTTTATTTAAGTATAAATATCTATATTCAATTATATTTAATTTGATTAATTTTGTCAAATTTTACATTATCCACTTGATGTGAATTTAATGTTTTTAATAATTCCTCCATTTTATTTATATTTTAAAGATAAAAGATTAAAGTAGAAATTAAAAGTTTCAAAAGAAATTTCTTTTAACACTTTAATAACTTTCTTTTACTTTTTTAAGTTTATTATTATATTCAGATTTGATTTTTTTGCAAAATTTTTATAAACCATTATTAAAAAATCTATTAGTGTCGCTTGACTATTAACGTCCAATATTTATATTATTTATTAAAATAATTTTTATTTTCAAAAAACATTATTTTATGTTAAATTTCAAAAACAATATAAATAATTTTCAATGCCAAATTTCAAAAAAAAATCAAATTAAAAATAAATCTGATATTGAAGACAAGATAATTATTGAGCTAATAAAACAAGCAATCAAAGAAAATTCCAAAACAAAACAAGATAAAAATTTTTCTATACTTTTCAAAAAATATTATAACAAAGTTATTTTATTTTTAATTAAAAATTTTAAAAATTTATCAAAAGAAGATATCGAAGATATTGTGTCTGATGTTTTTTTAAAAACATATAACAAAATTAAGTTATATGATATCCAAAATACTTATTTCAAATCTCGATTTTTTAAATTAGCTAAAAATACAGCAATTGACGAAATAAGACAACGTAAGGCAAAAATAAATTGATATAAATATATTGATGTTAGTGAAATAAAAAATATATGATTTATTGAAACGCAAATTGAAGATATATATTTTCAAGAAACCAATCAATTAATTCAAAATCATGTTTCTATTTTTAATCCAATACTACAAAAAATTTTTGATCTTAGATTTAACCAATGATTTCAATATGAAGAAATAGCTGAAATTCTAAAATTGCAAATATGAACAGTCAAAAATGCTATTTTTCGTATAAGAAAAAAATTAGAAATATGTCTATCTAAATAATTAATTTTCTAAAAAGTGTTGTTTAAAAAAATCAGATTACTAAATAATCAATTATGAATAAAATATTCTTTTCATTATTTTTAATATTATGCTTTTTTTGCTCAACTTCATTTGCTTTTGATCTAAGCTGATGTCAGCAAAAAACTTTTGTCGTTACTGCATATTATTCGCCAAAAACATGACAAGCTTTTTATTACAAATCTAGTTTTGAAGACGAAAAAATTCTCAATTGAGAATGATATTGTGGAACATCATGAAAAGAAGTTTTCAACTGAATGTTGGCTTGACCAAGTTCTTATTTGTTCGGCACTTTAATATATTTTCCAGGACGATGACGGTGAGAAATAGCTGATAGGTGAGGTGCGATAGTTTCATCATGAGAAAAATGACAACAATTTGATCGCATAGATATTCGAATGTGAAATTGAACTGAATGACTTATCAGAGCATTAACTTTTGGTAAAAAAATTTTAAGCTGATTTATTTGTTCAACTTGATTAATTTCTCAAAAAGAAATCTGAATTAATTTTGATATGGTTCCAATTTTCAAAAATTTTTTTGATATTTCTATTCGAATTCAACAATTAACTCCATGAAATGATGGCATCCGAACACGAACATTACAAAAATATTTAATTAAATTAGGATATTTAAATTCTAAATATCATAATGGCATTTACGATAATTACACATCAAAAGCACTTTGCAATTACCAAATAAAAAATAAAATCGTTTCCAAAAAAAATCCAGATTGTTGAAAATTTTGAAAACTGACAAGAAATTTTATGAAACAAGACGTGACCAAAAAAAATCTACTTCCAAATAATTTGCGACAAACATCAAGTTTCGGTGACATTATTATTCAAGCTGAAACTTACAATTCAAACAACACTTTAAACAACAATTTAAGCTTAAACTCAAACAATATTTCAACTTGAACTAATTTACTTTCATGAAAAATTTCACAACCTAAAATTGAGATTAAAAAAAATATTTTCTTATTTTACAAATCTTACAAAAAATGAGAGCAAAATTCTGAAATTAAAATTTTGCAAAAGTTTTTACAAGGGCAGTGATTATTTTCTTGAATTATAGATTGAATTTATTCCAAAAAAACAATCGATTCCGTCGCTGATTTTCAAGAGAAACATTGATTACTAAAATGAAATGATTTGAAACTAAAATGATATTTATGACCACAAACGAGAGAAAAAATAAATGAAATAAGAAAAAAATAATGAAAAATGAATAATTTAATACAGATTTACCCTGTCAAAAAAAAGTTTGACAAAGAAAAAGAAATTCGTATAAATCCAAATATTTATCCATAAAAATATATATATGAAAATTCTCTCCAAAGAAAATCAGTTCTCAGAAATACTTATCTACAAAACTCCTCAAGGCAATGTGAAGATTGAAATCTTTGTCCACAATGAAAATTTGCGACTTACTCAACAAAGAATGGCAGAACTTTTTGGTGTACAACAACCAGCAATAGCTAAACATCTCAAAAACATATTTGAAACAGGGGAATTACAAGAAAAATTAGTTCATTCCATTTTGGAATATACTGCAAATGATGGAAAGAAATACAAAACCAAATTTTACAATCTTGATGTTATTATTGCAGTCTGATATCGTGTAAATAGTAAAAAGGCAACGCAATTTCGTATTCGAGCAACAGAAAAACTCAAAGAATATATTATCAAGTGATTTACTATGGATGATGAGAGACTCAAAAACCCAGAATATATTTTTGGTAAAGATTATTTTGAAGAGCAGTTAGCAAGGATTAGAAATATCCGTAGTAGTGAAAGAAGATTTTATCAGAAAATTACTGATATATATACCCAATGTAGTGCTGATTATGATCCAAACAACGAAATCACAAAATTATTTTTTGCAACTGTGCAAAATAAACTTCATCGAGCCATTACAGGACAAACAGCATCAGAAATAATTAATGCAAGAGTAGATAGTACAAAGCCAAATTTATGACTTACTTCTCGAAAAAATTGACCAAAAGGGAAAATAAGGAAAGCTGATATTTCTATAGCCAAAAATTATTTACATGAGAAAGAATTAGATGTTCTCAATAGGATTGTTTCAATGTATCTCGATTATGCAGAATTACAAGCACAAAAATATAAGATTATGTATATGGAAGACCGAATTGCAAAGCTTGATAGTTTCTTAAAATTTAATGAACAAGAAATTTTGCAAGATAATGGAAAGGTTTCTCATGAAGTTGCAATGGATTTAGCTGAAAAAGAATTTGAAAAATTTACCATACAACAAGATAAGAACTATATCTCAGATTTTGATCGTGAAATCAAAGATATTTTACCATCTCAAAAATAAACTTATTTAAGTTTTAAAAATGGAATTATACAAACCGCTAATGGAATCTTGAATAAAATATTTAATATTTACTTTCAAAAATAATTTATGTTTTTCTTTTCATTCAATAAATTTGCCTGATTCGATAGAGTTTTCAATTATGAATTAAATTTGCCAAAATTAAAAGAGGGCGATTTGATCAAATGTTGAGAAGATTTTTTACTATGCCTTGGAAAAGAAATTTCATTCAAAGAACAATATAATTTCGTCTACAAGCCAGAAGGTAAAACGGAAATAATTCAGAAATGATTTCTTTCAATCAAATCAATTAATCTGATTCATCGATTAGTTTATACTTATTATTCAACATACAAATCCGTGATGAAGCATTTTCTTTCATTTGAAATTGAAACATTATTGTCCAAAAAAATCACCAAATCAAAACCAACAAAAATTGAAAATTTACAACAAAAATTTAAATCAGAATTAAATCAATTTAATATAGATATTGATTTGCAATTATGACAGGTCCTTATTATTCTACCCGATCTTCGAACTTTGCATAATTTATTTTCAGATAAATTACTTGAAGACAAATTAGTTTCTTTTATTTATTCCAACAGTTCTCAAAATCAAAAAGATAAATCTCGACGAAAAATAAAAAACTGAAATACAGTTTTAATTATATCTACCTATTGAGAAATATTTCAGGATTTTTATAACCTTCAAAAAATAATTCTTGTAGATCCACACAAACGATATTATTCCAACCAACAAGATCCTAGATTCAAAACGCAGGAAGTCGCAAAACAAATGGCTGAAATTCACAAAGCGAAATTAATATTAGCGTAAAGCGGAAAGCAGAAAGCAAAAAATAAATAATGAAAAATTATTTCTAATATTCTAATTCCTAATTACCATTTCCCATTTTCAATTTTAATCTTTTAATTTAATTATGAGAAAATTAGAAAAATTAATTACCAACATTATTTTTTATGTTATGCCAATTTTTTTAATCTGATTTTTAATTTTATTTTTCTTCTCTCAAATTAAGTTAGGCGAATTATCATCAAACTTTGCACAATTAGCAATTAGTTTATTGATGTTTTTGCTTATAATCAAACCATTAGCTTTAGTTTCAAAAAAATATTTCACAGTTTCATTTTGGAAAATTACAGATTTTTTTAAATATTTAATTACTTGACGAACACAAAAACCAATTTTAATTTATATCAAAGAATTATTATTAAACATCATATATTGATTGTCGTTATATTTTTTGAAATTTAGAAGACAACTTTGAATTTTGACATTTTATTTTGCATTTTTGCATTTTGGAATTTATGAAATTTTGCAATACAAAAATTGAATCAACATATTTGCAGATTTCGCTAATCCTTTTATTCTTGTATGAGCCATTTCTTTATTTGCTCTTCTTATATGATTTCTAACATCTAATAATTATTCAGTTAAATTATTAAAATCCAAACGAAAGCTGATTCAAAAATTTTCTTATATCGCAATTATTTTTGTAATAATTCATGTAATTTTGTTATCTCCTGGCGAATCAATTTGATATATAATTTTTGTGATAATTTATATGATTTTAAAATATTTTGAAGTTAAGCAAAAAATAATTATTCCGCAAACAACAAATATTCCCACAACAAATTTACCTACAACAAATATTTCAAATCAGATTAATTCAAATTTAAACAAATTTGAAACAGATTTAGAACTAATAAAATGAAAAGTTTTAAACCACATAATGCTCACAGAAAAAATTTTAGAATTAACAATTGAAACAGAAAAGGAGCTTAAAGTTATTACATGACAGCGAGCATTATTACTTCTACAAGATGGCGAAGAAAAATTAAACAGAGCTTATTCAATATTAAAGCACGAAATTGAGGATCAAAAATCTATTTTGACTTTTGCAATTAAGTTAAATGAAGAATCTAAATCGTCATCCATTTTAAAAAATCTAAAAATCTGAGAAAAAATTTTTGTAAAATGAATTTACGGTCATTTCATACTTTTAGAAAATAATTTACCAAAAGTTTTTATCTGAACGTGAACATGAATAGTTCCAATTATCAATATGGCAGAAAATTCAAAATCTACGAACAAAACTTTATTTTTTTCCGTATCGCAAAAATCAGATTTATTCTACGAAGATAGAATCAAAAAAATTAAAAACTTGAAAGTTCATATTCATCTTTCAAAAGAAAAATTGCCGTGATATAATTTTTGAAGAATAGATTTATCAAAATTAAAATTTGAACCTGACAGTGAATTTTATATTTGTTGAAATCCACAGACAGTTACTTTTTTCATCGACACATTAAAATCTATGTGATTTACAAAAATTTATTCAGAAAAATTTAATTAAAAAACCCCTTGATTTTACATCAGACTTTCATATATAATGCTCTTGACGAATTTTTTTCGTATTGTTTTTGCGGATATGATGTAATTGGTGTAGCATAGCAGACTTCAGCTCTGCTCGTACGGGTTCAAGTCCCGTTATCCGCTAGTTTAAAATTAGCTTTAGATAAAACTTAAATCAAATTTTATGCTCAAACAAATCTTACTTTGACTATTAATTGCAGGTATTGGTTGAGGTTTAATATACTTTTCTTCATACTTATCAGAAATGTTTTGAAGAATTCCATGGGCAGAAAACAATCTTTGATGAACAAGAAATGGCTATATTATATTTTGATTTTGAATTATTATAATCTGATTTTTAATATTATTTGGAGTGATTTCGACATCATCGCCAATGACAAATGTTTGAGATATATTGAACAGCTAAGATAACATTCAATAATATAATCAATATTAATTATGTAAATCTTCACTATAACTGTACTTGTCCCGCGACTGCGGGGTATAAAAATTTAATGGGGAGATGGCAGAGCGAAGTCAACCCTGCTAAAGCAGGGACCTGCAGAATGCAGGTTTGCACTCAGACAAACAGGAGTGCCTCACGGCAAATATTCAATCACACTTAATTTAATGGGGAGATGGCAGAGCGGTCAATTGCATCAGACTGTAAATCTGACGCCTCACGGCTACGTAGGTTCAAATCCTACTCTCCCCAAATTTAGTCATTAGAAAATTAAGTACTTAGCACTTAAAATTTAACATTTATTTATTGGGTCCTTAGCTCATTTGGCTAGAGCGCCTGCTTTGCACGCAGGAGGTGAGGGGTTCGACCCCCCTAGGATCCAAAGTTCGCTCCCATAGTTTAATGGATAGAACGACCGCCTTCTAAGCCGTAAATGCAAGTTCGATTCTTGCTGGGGGTAATTAAACTTAATCGAATCACTACATTAAAAAATAATTTATTATTACCGGTGGCAAATCTCGCTCTCGTAGTCTAGCTGGTCTAAGACGTCACCCTCTCACGGTGGAGATCGCGGGTTCGAATCCCGCCGGGAGTAAATAAATATTTTGCCACTGCTAAAGCAGTGCAAAATAAAATTAAAATGTTATTTTATATTCTAATCCTTTTATGAAAAAATATTTTAATCATTCACACAAAAGTTTTACATGAAATTATAGGGCTCCGTCTGTTTATACAAACGAACAGATCAAGGCTCCGAATATTATAATTATTGATGAAGAATGAAATAATTTATGAACATTTCCAAGAAGAATAGCTTTGGAAAAGGCGCAAGAACAATGAAAGGATTTAGTACAAATTAGATACGATCAAGAAAAGATGGTATCGACAGCAAAAATTATTGATTATGGAAAATATATGTACACAAAACAAAAAGAAGAAAAAGAAAAGAAAAAAACACAAAAACCAAATGAATTAAAAGAAATGAAACTGAATTATGCGATATGAGAAAATGACTTACTTTTGAAAATCAAAAAATCTAGAGAGATGCTAAAGGAATGATACAATGTCAAATTCTTTATAAAATTAAAATGAAGAGAAAAGGCACATGCAAACAAAGCAATCGAAAAATTGATGAGAATTAGACAAGATTTGATGGATGTGTGAAAATCTCAATATGAAACAGCCAAACAAGAAGTTCAATGATATAGTATAATTTTATTCAATAAATCCAATTAGTTATGACAAAATGTTTAAAGACTCACAAGTGAGCGCAAAAAAGATTTAAGATTACAAAAAAAAAGAAAGTTTTGTTTTCAAAAGCATGCAACAATCATCTTTTAACAAACAAATGAAAATCAAATAAAAAAAAACCTTATTGAAAAAATTTGCATAAAAGTTATGTAAAGTCTATCTTAGATTTACTTCCTTATAATTAAAAAAAATGGTTCTCGTAAAAAGCTGATTGAGTAGACAAAGAAGGCACAAAAAATTTATAAAACTTGCAAAATGATTTAGACTATGAAGAAGCAAAGTTTATAAACAAGTCCGCCTTGCTTTAGTTAAGCAATGACAACATTCATACAAAAATAGAAAAGAAAAAAAGAGAGATTTTAGAAAATTGCGAATTGAAAGATTGTCAGCAGTTCTTAGAACAAAATGAACAAAATATAGTTCATTTATAAATTTGATGTATCAAAAAAACATCACTCTAAATAGAAAAGTTTTGTCAAATATAGCTGTGGCATTTCCAGAAGCATTCGACAAAATTTACGAAGAGATAAGTAAATAAATATTAATTGTCAATTACCGATATTGCCCGGATGGCGCACAGGCTTTTAAAAAAATTATTATGATGTATTTTGTCTATGTCATTAAAAGCAAAAATTATAATTATATTTATGTATGATTAACTGATTGTATAGAAAGAAGATTATCGCAACATAATTGATGAAAAGAAAAAACAACAAAACATTACGCTCCTTTCAAATTAATATATACAGAAGAATTATTAACAAGAATTGAGGCTAGAGGTAGAGAAAAATTTTAAAAATCTTGAATATGAAAAGAATTTTTAAAAACAAAAATTTTAGATTCCCAATAATGCCCGGATGGCGGAATTGGTAGACGCACAGGACTTAAAATCCTGCGATAGAAATGTCGTGCCGGTTCGATTCCGGCTCCGGGCAAAAAAACACTTGCATTTACACATAAAAATTATATATTCTTCAAACAGCATTTTTTTTATTGTATAAATTTTTATTAATGTGATTCACAGTACGAAGAACTTGAGATCTCAATACAAATGAGAGAATAGTGTCTTTTTATAAAAAAGAATTATGGTCTTCTCACATTTTAGACAAGGCAAAAAAGCAAAAATTTTACAATACAAAACGATATAGAAAATTTGTTTCTTACAAATTTCCTAGTGCTAAAAGATACAAAAGATTGAAAGCAATAGTGTCAAATGCTTATAGAAAAAACAAGAAAAAATATAATACTCTAGCTCAATTGGGTAAAATAGTTTAAAAAAAGATAATTAATAATTAAAAACATAAAAATACAATATTTACAAAATAATTTAATCTGATTTAAAATTTAAAAAATTATCATTATGTACGCAGTTATAGATTTATGATGACATCAATATATAGTTAAAAAATGAGATAGTATCACAGTTGATAAAATCGATTTAGTTGATGGAGCAAAATTAAATATTGATAATGTTTTGGCTATCTTTGATTCAAAATGAGAGAAGGTTTCTATTTGAACACCTTTTGTAAAAAAAGCAAAAGTAATTTGTAATGTTACAAAATCTCAAAAATGAGAAAAAGTTAAAATATTAAAATTCAAAAGAAAAAACAGATATCAAAGAAATATTTGATTTAGAGCAAAACAAACTGTTTTAGAAATTAAAGATATTCAATTTGATGAATAAAGACGCATCCTTAGAATGGGATTGAGAAGTGCTTGAAGTGTTGCCAGCTTGATTTTTTAAAGTTAAATTAAAAGATGTAGACACAATAGTTCGTTGCAAAAAATCTGGCAAAATGAGTCAAAACAAAATATCTATTATTATTTGAGATTGGGTTAAGGTAGATATAAATCAATATGATATGAGTCAAGGTCGCATTACATTTAGATATTCTGAATATAAAGCGAATTAAATTTAATTATTAAAAATTTATAAAAAATGAAAGTTAAAACGTCATTAAAAAAAAGATGTATGTATTGTCAGATAGTTAAAAGAAAATGAATATTGTATGTCACATGCAAAAAAAATCCTAGACACAAAGCAAGACAATGATAATTTGCAATTATAATAATTTTAAATCAGATTAAATTATTTTATATATTGATACAAAAATATGTTTAGATTAATGGGGCATGTGTTGCCCGACAACAAAAGTATTTGGATCGCACTTACAAATATATATTGAATAGGACGCAAAAAATCACAAACTATTCTAAAATGATTGAAGATAGATTTTTCTAAAAAAGTAAAAGATATTTCAGAAGAAGAACAAAAAAAACTATCTGATGAATTGAAACAATATATATTAGAAAACGATTTAAAAAGAGAAGTGGCATTTGCAATCAAGAGACTTAAAGAAATCAAATGTTATAGATGAATGAGGCACAATATGTGACTTCCAGTTAGGTGACAATTAACAAGAAAAAATGCAAAAACAGCAAAAAAATTATTATGAAGATCAAAAGTTAGACCAGTTTTGAAAAAATAATTCTTAAATATTTTACTACAATTATTTAACAAAGACAATTCTTTAATTTATTTATTAGTTTAATTTTAATGGCAACAAAGGACAATTCAAAAGCTAATTCAAATGCAAATACAAAAGCAAATGAAAACTCAAAAGCAAGTCAAAAAAAGAAAAAAGATATTAAGGCTAATTATTGAATATTGCACGTTCACACTACGGAAAACAACACACTAATTACTTTGATTGATGAAAATTGAAGTAAAATTATTTGATGAGGTACTTGAACTTTGGGTTATAAATGAACAAAAAAAAGTACTCCTTATGCTGCAGAAGTTTTAACAAAACAACTTTTGAAAGAAGCTCAATGATATTGATTAAAGGAAATCTGAATTATTTTCAAATGAATTTGATTAGCTAGAGATTGAGTTTTCAAAGCGATAAATGAAATTTGATTGATAGATATCAAATATATCAAAGAAGCCACTAGCATACAATTCGGTTGATGTAAATGAAAAAGACCAAAAAGAATATAAAAAAAAGTTACGAGTAACTAGTTATTAGTAACGCGGCACTCGTCACTAAATTTTAATTATTAATTATTAGTTTTCAAATGAAGTATACAGGACCTAAATTTAAATTGTGTAGAAGAGAGCAAACAGATTTATTTGGTAGTCCCAAATATAATATAAAAAAAAATAGAAATTTGCCATGACAGCATTGAGCTAGCATGCAAAGATATTCAGAATATTGAAAATTACTTAGAAATAAACAACTTTTGAAACGTTCATATCTTTTGACAGAAAAGCAATTTTCAAAAATTGTAAAAGATACAGCCGCAAAATATTCGAAAAATAATTGAATTGCTCATGATGTTGCATTGTTTCAATTTTTGGAAAGGAGGTTTGATTCTATAGTTTACAGAGCTTGATTTGCAAAAACAATGATGCAAGCAAGACAGATGGTAAATCATGCTCATTTCATTTTAAATTGAACTAAACACAATATTCCTTCAACATTTTTGAAACAGTGAGACAAAATTTTGTTGAAAGAAAAATTACAAAAAAGCTGATTATATGAAAATAATATATTAAATTACAAATGAAAACTTCCTTCACGAATTAAAATTAACAAGACTGAACTTAGTATTGAAGTTTTAAACGTTCCACAGCATTGAGAAATTGGGACGCCAGCAGATTTAATCAAGGTTATTGAATTCTACGCTAGAGCATAACAAAAAGTTTTGAAAGTTATAAAAGCATTAAAAGCCAAGAAAGCCGAAAAAATAAAATGGCTTTGTGGCCTTTGAAGCCTTTGAGGCCTTTGAAGCTTTAAATCTTTTTATCCCATAATTTTATAAATGTTGGATATACAAAAACTTATCTGAGTTCCAAAAATTATCGTTTCGAATGTAGATGCAAAGACAACAAAATTTGAATTGAAATTCCTACCTAGATGATTTGGCCATACTTTATGAAATGCATTAAGAAGAATAGTTTTGAGTTATGGTATTGGATGAGCAATTACGTGATTAAAAATAAAATGAGTGGCTCATGAATATCATGTAATAGATTGAGTAAAAGAAGATGTAATAAATATGATGTTAAACTTCAAAAAATTACGTTTCCAAATTGATGAGAAAATGGAAAAAATTCAACGAATATCACAAAGGTTTTCATGAATTTGAAAATATAATTCAGACAATATAAAATTACCTTCAGGTATACAGTTATTAAGTGAAGAAGTAAATTTATTTGAAATCACAGATCCTTCAGTAGAATTAAATATTGATATTAGAATAGAAAAATGATATGGCTATTATAGTATAGATTATCTTAGAGGGCGTGAGAAAAAAGAAGAAGATATAGATACAAATATATTACTTATCGACAACGAATTTAAATTAGTAGATTATATAAAATATGATGTACAAGAAGTAATAGAAGATTTCACATGATCAACAAAAGATTTATTAACTATAGAAATAAAATCTTGATTTCACAAAATTAATCAAAAAGAAATAATAATGTTTGCATGAGAAGTTTTGGCTTCTTATTCAAAATTGTTTATATTTGATAATATTTATATAGACAAATCAATGCTTCTTGATTTTGATGAATTAAATAAAGATAAGGAAAAATTACATGAAGATGCAAATATCAAAACAATGCCTATAGATGCATTACCTTTGAGTGAAAGGACAAGAAATGCTCTTATCAAAAATAATATTCTTTACGTAGAAGATTTGGAGAAAAAGAAAAAATGAGAATTACTTTTGATGAAATGAGTTGGAAGAAAGGCAATTGAAGAAATAAATAGTTCATTGTCGAATATATGAAAAGCTTTAATCGCATAAAAGACAAAATTATTTGGGTAAAAAAAGTTTTAATTTAATTTATTTTGATTTACAATGAGACACAAAGAGAACAAATTACTTGAGCTTGAAACCTGAACCAAAAGTAGAAAATTGGTAATTAGAAATATGCTTGGTAATCTAATTAGAAACTGAAAAATGACTACAACTTCCAAAAGAGCAAAAGTTCTTAAATCTGAAGCAGATTCATTTTTTTCTAGATTGATTAGAATGATGAATAAATACGAAGAAAAAGATGCAAAAAGAGAATGTATCAGATACGTAAAATCAGTTCTTTTTGGAAAAGAAGAATGAAAAAAAGTGATAGAAAAATTATTGCCAAAATATAAAGAATGATGACAAACATCTAGCTTCGTTTCAAGTTACAAAATATGACATAGAATTTGAGATTGAGCAGAAAAAATTCTTATAAAACTTTTGTAAAATAACAATTTATTGTTATCCCGCTTTAGCGGTGATAAAAGAAATTTAAATCGATATTATAAAGTAAAATGAAATTAACAAAGACAGACTTAAACAAGACACTTCGAGTGAAACCAGCAGAAATGGATAAACAAAGAAAGTGGTACAAGGTTGATGCTACAAACAAAACTCTTTGAAGATTGTCAGTGGCTATTAGCACAAAATTATTGTGAAAAGACAAGGCTTATTATTCAGATTTTTGGGATGCTTGAGATTTTGTTGTAGTAGAAAATGTAGAAAAAATTAAAGTGACTGGCAAAAAATTACAGCAAAAAATTTATTATTCATATTCTTGATATAAATGAAATTTAAAATCAATTAATCTGAATGACTTACTAAAAAAAAATCCAGTGAGAGCGTTACAAGTAGCAATTAGAGGTATGCTTTCAAAAAATAAACTTAGAGACAAGAGGATGAAAAGATGTAAAATCATCAAATGACCATCTACAAAATACGACCATTTTAAACCAATAAAATTATAAGATGACGACAAAAGATTACAATTATGCTATATGAAGGAGAAAAGAAACGTCAGCGGTGATTAAATTATTCCCTAAAGGAACAGGGAAATTTGAAATCATTATTCCTGGCTGAATCAAAAAGTCTCTAAAAGATTATTTCGGTTGAAATATCTATCTTTTTGAAAATGCAATTTTTCCATTAACAGTTTTGGGAGCTGAACATTTAAACAAATTTGATATGATTGCCAAAACAATCTGATGATGAATTGCATGACAATCAGACGCAATCAAGCTTTGATTGGCAAGATCATTGATAGATTACAATCCAGAATTTAGAGTAATGCTAAAACCATACTGACTTCTAAAAAGAGATCCAAGAATCAAAGAAAGAAAAAAACCTTGATTGAAAAAAGCGAGAAAGAGACCAAAGCGATCTAAAAGATAAGATTAAAACATTAAAAGATTGAAATATTAAAAAATTGGAAAATTTCAAAAACAAGTATAGGCATACCGCTGGTATGTCTTTTTTTGTACGTTTTTTTCTTATCTGTTTCGTAAGGGACGGTCGCGACCGTCCCATAAAGCAACTTTGTTAATGAAAAATTAACCCCCAAAGTTAGACTTGACATTCATTAATAAATAACTAAACTGTAATTGAAATAAAAATAAAAGAGGAAGAAACCCCTCTAAAAAAAGGATCAAAAATTAAATATAAATTGTATGACACAGGAAGAAATAAATTATATGACACAGAAAGAAGAAAAAGAACTTCTTGTAAAGAAATTGATTAACCCAATAATCAGAGACAGTAATGCTGCATTCTGGTTATCATCAATAAGTAGTATTTTTTTTAGTGTAGCTATATTCTGCCCATTAAGATATATAATCGTTGGTGTGTCGGCAGGAATAGCAGTTTTTTTATTGGCAGTGTACTTTATGTACAAAAGCCGGAAAAAAACTAATTATCTAAAAAAATTATTAATAAAGTATAAAATAATGAGTTATTAAAGAAATTATAGATAGTCGGCGTAATATTTACGTGCGGCTTTTTTTTATTTTTTCACTACAAATTACATTCTAAAAAAATATACTCCAATCAGATTTTATCTTTTAATTTTTTTTTAACAAAATGAAAAAAGACGTTATCTTACTTGGTATCCAATGATGTGGAAAATGAACTCAAGCTGAATTACTTTTAAAAACTTTGAAAAAACATAAATACTTGGAAATGTGAAACACACTTAGAGCTTTGACATCAAATGATAATTTAATCTGAAATTATCTCAAAGATAGAATGACAAAATGATTTTTGGTAGATCATGAAATGACTTTTGGTATATTAGATATGTGTTTGCATATAACTAAAAAAAGTTCTTGATATTTAGTAATAGATTGATTTCCTAGATGCAAAGAACAAATGTATTTTTTCTTGAGCAGAATGATGCAGGAAAATAGAGATTTTGTTGTCGTTCATTATGCACTAACAAAAAAAGTTGCACTGGAAAGAATAATGAAAAGAGCTAAATTGCAATGACGCAAAGATGACAAACCAGAGTCAATCAAAAAAAGATTAGAAATATTTCAAGAAGAAACTATGCCAGTTATCAACTACCTCAAAAGCATTTGAAAAGTTATTGAAATTGATGCTAACGATACAGTAGAAAATATTTTTAAAAACACAAAAAAGAAATTGTGACTTTAAATTTAAAATAAAAATTTGATGAACAAAATCTTACAATGAATAAAAATAGAAAAAATATGATATTGATGAATCTGATTAGCAAGAATGTCCGATGGCAAAAGAATATTGATCAAATGATGAGCTTTGCCAGGCGATATTGTTGATCTAAAAATTGTTAAACAAAAAAAAGATCACATTCAAGCACATATAATTAATATCAAAAAATCTAATCTAGAAATTTCAAATGGACAAATTTTTTGTCCACATTTTTTTTCTTTATCTCACATCAATCAAGATACCAAAAATTTATTGCCAATCAAAGATTATTCCTCGTTTCCAAATAAAATCTGATGTTGATGATGTAAATGGCAGGTAGTTAGCCACGAAAATCAATTGAAACTAAAACAAGAAATAGTCGCCGACGCGTTTAAAAAATTAAAAAACAAAATTCTAGATTTCAATTTTTTTCCAATAATTTGAACTTGAGTTGAAAAATGATACAGAAATAAAATCGAATTCTCATTCGGTAAATTTATTTCTCACGATACGACTTATTCAGATTGGTCTTTAGGATTTCATAAACAATGAGAATTTAGTAAAATCATAGATATAGATTCATGTTGATTAATTTCCAGTCAAGCAAACGAAATTTTTCAACACATCAAAAACTTGTGTTTCAAGTCAAAACTTCCAGTCTACGATCAAAAAACTCATCAATGATTTTTCAGGCACTTAGTTATTAGGCAAGGTATCAATACAGGTCAATTTCTTGTTAATCTTTCGGTGTCAGATGATAATCTCAAAAAAAATCTGATAACAAAACGAAATTCATTTTTGGAAAAATTAAAAAAAGATGAATATCTAAAAAAAAATGTCACAACTTTTGTCATCACATACAACAATTGATTAGCCGACACTATCAATTCTCCACAATCTCAAACAAAAACATTTCGAGGAGATGGATATATTTATGAGACATTGAAATTTCAAATTAGCAAACAAAACAATTTTAACGCAAATTTAGACACGAATTTAAATGATAACTGAAATATTAATTCAAACTGAAATTTAGAAAATAATTCAGATTTTTTAACCTCATTAGATAATGCAAATTTAAAGCAAATAGATGTTAATTTCAGGGTAGCTCCATTTTCTTTTTTTCAAACAAATACGCTTTGAGCTCAATTACTTTTCTCAGAAAGCATGAAAATCGTGTGAAATGTTCAGTGATTAATTTTTGATTTATATTGTTGAACTGGCAGTATCTGACTATCTTTTCTAAAAGTTTGAAAATGAGAAAAATTAATCTGAATAGAAATTTCTCAAGACGCAATTATCGATGCTCAATACAACTCCAAAATAAATTGACTTGAAGAAAAAAGTATTTTCATCACTTGAGCTAGCGAAAAAGCTTTAATCCAAAATCCAACACTTAGAGACAAATTAAAAGATATTTGATTAGTTATTATTGATCCACCAAGAGATTGATTGCACAAAAATGTAATTACTTTACTCAGTGAATTAAAAAAAGAATCTGATTTTAAACTTCTTTATATTTCTTGTAATCCAATTACTATGGCAAGAGACATCGAATTATTATCTGGCCAATGATTCCAACTCAAGCTTTTGCAACCTGTGGATATGTTTCCCCAAACTCATCACATAGAAGTAATCTGATTGTTACAGTAAAAAAAATTTTAATTCATCAAACATTTACTTCCAATATAAAAATTACAAAAGTCTGCATTTCGGTGCAGATTTTTTTCTAAAAAAATAAAATCTAAAAAAAACTAATCTTTCAGTGCGGCATGAGCAAAGCTCACAATGCTTCTCTGCTAAAGCAGAGCCTTGCAAGGCAACGGTAGCAGGGTTGAAAATTAGGAATTGGAAAAAAAGTTTAGAAAGTTTTAAAACTTTAAATTTATAGTGAACGGCAAATAGAATCTTAAATAAGATATTTAATATTAATTAAATTATACTTTCTAAAAAAATAAAATCTAAAAAAAATTAATTTTTTAAAAAAGGCCCGGAGAATACTACAAAGCCCAATATAATATAAATTAATCATTTGCCCGCATAGCCATTAGTCTAAGCCCAGTCTCCTTATAAAAATTTAAAATAAGTTTTCATAAAAAAATACTTTGTATCCACTAAATCTTTTCTTTTAAATATATTTCAACAATTTCCATAAAATTTTCAAAAACATTTTTTACTTCCAAAAATTTATATTGCTTACCTTTTACATAAACTGGTATTCTTGGATTTTCTGAATTTCAAGGAAAAAATATTCCAACGTCAGCATTAGTCGCTTCACCAACTCAATTTACAACGCACCCCATTACTGCTATTTTTGTATTTTCAAATCACGAATATTTTTTTTTCCATTCAGGCAATCTAATATTTATTTCATCTGAAACTTGTTTGGCTAATTTTTGAAATCTATCAGAAGTAGTTCTTCAGCATCCAGGACATGATGTTACTATAGGTTGGAAATTACGAAATCACATAGATTGCAACAAATATTTACAAGCATAAACTTCGTCAGATCTAGATTGTCATGGTTGTGGAGTCAAAGAAATTCTTATAGTATCGCCTATTCATTTTTGCAACAATATTCCTAATGCCGCAGAGCTAGAAACTAATCATTTCATTGATCATCATGCTTCAGTAAGTCACAAATGTAAAGGACAATCAGTTTTCTCACTTAATTTTTCAGTAGCAGAAAGCATTTCTTGCACGTCAGATATTTTGACAGATAATATAATTTTGTTTTTATCCAAGCCAAACTCTACTGCTTTTTCCACAGACAACAAGCAAGATTGCACAATGCTATCCAAAAATATTTCTCTGTCAGATTTTGGATTTTTTGATTTACTATTTTTCTCAATATTATAATTAAGTAATTCTTTATCCAAAGATCATCAATTTATTCATATTCTAATTGGCTTGTCATATTTGATAGCAAATTCTATAAATTTGTTAAAGTTATCATCGTGTTTATTGCCAGTTCAGACGTTGCCTGGATTTGTTCTATATTTAGAAAGTGATTTTGCCATATCAGGATATTTCGCTAACAAAATGTGACCATTAAAATGGAAATCTCAAATAATTGGAGTCTGAATTCAGATTTCTTTCAGTCTTTTTATAATTTCAGGAACCGCTTGTGCTGAGGCTTCTGTGTCAACAGTAATGCGGACAAGTTCACTTCCAGCATCTGCTAATTCTTTAATCTGTTGCACAGTAGCAATTACATCAGCGGTAGGAGTGTTTGTCATAGATTGGATTACAACAGGATTATTTCATCAAATTTTAATTCATCAAACATTTACTTCCAAAGTTTTTTTTCTTTCCATTTTTAAAAAATCTTTAAAATATAAATAATTGATTTATATCATAAGCTTTCTAAAAAAAATATCAAACATAAAAGAATAGAAATTTGGAATTAGAAATTAGAAATTTTTTTGCTTTCTGCTTTACTCTTTCAGTGCGGCATGAGCAGCCGACAATCTTGCAATAGGCACTCTAAATGGAGAACAACTTACATAAGTTAATCCAATCTTGTGACAAAATTTTATGGATTCTGGATCTCATCAATGTTCACCACAAATTCATAGTTTGATATCTGGTCTCGTTTTTTTTCATTTTTCAACAGCCATTTTTATTAACTCTCAAACTCATTCTTTATCTAAAGTTTGGAATGGATCTTTTTCAAAAATATTTTTATTTACATATTCTTTTATAAACTTACCAGCATCGTCCCTAGAAAATCACAAACTCATTTGAGTCAAATCATTTGTTCCAAAAGAGAAAAATTCAGCTGTTTCAGCTATCTTGTCTGCTGTGATTGCTCATCTTGGAACTTCAATCATAGTTCCCAATTTATACTCAATTTCCATTCAGTATTTTTCCATTACTTCTTTTGCTTTTCTTCTTACAATTTCTGTGTTAAAATCTAACTCTGATTTAAATCCAACCAAAGGAATCATAATTTCTGGTCTAGCATCTACTCACTCTTTTTTTAATTCACAAGTTGCAGAAATTACTGCTTCAGTTTGCATCTCAGCTATTTCTGGATAGGTAATTACCAATCTACATCCTCTATGCCCAAGCATAGGATTGAATTCGTGCAAAGATTCAATTTTTACTTTCAAAACTTCAACACTTACTCACATTTCTTTTGATAGTTCTTCAATATCTTTTTCTTCTTGTGGCAAAAATTCATGCAAAGGTGGATCCAAATATCTTATCGTGCATGGCAATCACTCCATAGCTTTTAATATGCCAAGGAAGTCTGCCTTTTGGTAAGGTAAAAGTTTAGCTAAAGCTTTTTGTCTTCCTA
>JBBABP010000007.1:0-29355 GCA_041657585.1 Candidatus Absconditabacterales bacterium
TAAAATTAATATTAATTATGTAAATCTTCACTATAACTGTACTTGCGCGCCCCGCAACTGCGGGGTAAATATTTAATGAGAATAAAATAAATTTTACTGAACTATTTCATCGCCAATATTTAAACCGTTTAGAACCTCAATAAGATCATTGTGGATATCTCATAAGATAACTGGAGTCTCTTGGTATCATAAACCAGATTTCTTTTTAACAAAATTTCATTCCAATCTTGGCTGGACATAAGGTAATGGAATTAATATCACATTTTGATTTGGAAGACTTTCTGAAACTATGCGAACCTTTTCTCATTCTTTTATTTCTCGAGAAATGTTTGGCATTTCGTAAATGTAATTTTGAGTTGCTGGATCTTTGTAAGGATATTCGTAAATAATTTGACCTGTTCACAAAAAAATGGAGTTTGAATTGAACACCGCGACGCTTTGATTTAAAATTAAACGTTTGTAAGAAAAAATTTGCAATTTCTTGCTTCAAGCTTCGCTACTACTAATTTGGCAAATAATTGTTGATGATGGAATTCTGTTTCATTGCATTACATTTTGAGATTTTACAACTCCATCAACTCAGGCAGTCAGATTTTCTCATTTGAGATTGTTGCCGATAATTTCATAATTTTGTTTCAAAGTTAATGCTTGATTTTTTAATGTAGCTAGTTGGATATTTCTATTATTTTCTAAAGAATTAATCTGACTATTAACAGAATTAACTGAAAGATTGATATTACTAAATTGATTGTCTATTTGAATATCTGAAAGTTCTCATTTATTATCTTTCAATGTTTGTAAATTCAAATCCATTGTATTAATCTGATTTTTATAATTATTTTCTAATGAATCATAATTGATAACAGTATTGTCAAGTGTTGATTTGCTAACTAAAATCGTATTTGATAAATTGATGTAAGTCGTGTACAAAGAATCTATAGAAGGTCAAGAAATAGAAGTTTGTGGAAGTGAAGATCAAGTGTCAGATTGAATAACAACTTTTGCTGTAAGTTTAAAAAAATCTGCAAAATCTTGTAAATAATCTGAAAATTCTCAATTGCTCATATCATCTATTTCGTCCAACTTATCTTTTAAATTTGAATATTGATTTTCCAAATCCGATCTTAATGAATAATCTTTTTCTCATATTCAAGGAATTTGTAGAGTGTCATCTACTTTTTTTAATCAATCGCCCAAAGAAGTGGAACTTTGTTTTTTAAAATTATCTAAGCTGACATCAATTTTTTGTTGATCAATATTTTGAGAATTTTCAAGCGATCATAATTGACTCTCCAAAGATTGAGTTTGCACTGACATATCAGAAGCAGTGAATTGTTTTTGCTTTTGTAAATTATCTAACAAATGTAAATTATTCTCATATTGGTCTTGCAATATTTGACTTTGTAAATCAAAATTATAATTTGTTCGATCATAAATACTTGATAAATTATTTATTTGCTGTGAAATATATTCAAGTTGGATTAAAGAACTTTGAACGTTAATATCTTGAAAATTAGGCTCAATCTGTGCAATAATTGTGTCTTTATTTACTGTTGCTCATGGCTGGCAATTTAAATATTTTATAAATCAGCCTACATTATTTTGAATATTTCTAATTCAATCTGAAATCACAATTCAATAAATATTTTCTTTGGAATATTGTGCCTGTCAGACGGTGTAAATATTTGTATAAGAAATATTGTTGTTTCAAGTAGAAACAACTGTCGTTTCAACTGTTTTCCCACATCAAGAGAGAAAAAGCAGAATGAAAATAGATATGCCGAATAAAATATATTTCTTCATTATTCGAAACGTTTAATAATTAAATTTTTAATGCGAAGATAGTTTATAAATTTAATATTTAAAGTCAACACTAATAACTTAATTTAACAAAAAAATGGAACAATTAAATTTGCCCCATTTTTTATTATTTACTTTTTGCTTTAAGCTTAATGCTTTATTCTATAAAAATTTCATTCCCCAATAAGATAATAAGAAAGCAAAAACAATCATAATAATTCATAAAAAAATAACTGACGGTTTTTTTAATCGAAAAAATTTAAATTTACTATAAGAAAATCAAGGAAACCATAACAAAACTACTCATTTCAATAAACTCAACCATCAGAGTATAGCAATCAACATATTCCAAGTTCAATCTAACTTCCAATAATTAGCCAAAAATAAAAGTGCAATAATCATAGTCCAAATGCTAATCATCCTTACCATATCAGGGTTTTTTAATATCCTTTCCATAGAAGAAGTAAATGCTTTTGGCGCAAATATTGCTGGCAATCAATAAATGAGCAAAAAAATAGCCAAAGCATAAAGTAAAAATGAAGCTGAAATAGTCATAATTTATTTTGTAAAAAAATAAAAGGACAACTTTTTAGTCATTGCGAGCCTGCCTGCGGTAGGCAGGCGACTAAAAGGAGCGAAGCAATCTTAAACGTTTCAAACTAGATTGCTTCGTCGTGAATAACTCCTCGCAATGACCAATTCCCAATTCCCAATTACTAATTTTTAATTCCCAGTTCCAAGTTTAATTTCTTCTGCTATTTTTTGCAATTCTTTCAGATCTGCCTTTGGTCACAATTGAGTAGAAATATATCATTCATATTGGTCAAAATAAATTTCTTCTTTCGCTAAATGTTTTTCCCAACCAGATTCAAGTCAATAAAGTGGATAAAATTTGATATGAGCGTGATTTACTCACATTCATTCCATTACCATAGCTACCCTACTCACTCACAATCATTTTTTCAAAAGTTGAACAATTTTTTTTGCAGTAAGAAAATATTTAACATAAAATTCATCATCAATATTAAATAAATCTGAATCATAATGTTTTTTTGGAATTAATAATGTCATTCATTTTGTATTTGGAAATATATCTAATGTCGCGATAAAATTTTCATCTTCCCAAATTTTAACACAAGGGATCTCTCAAGAAATAATTTTACAAAATATGCAATCGTGCATTTAGATGAAAGATGAAAGATAAAAGTTGAAAGATAAAAGACTGAAGATTAAAAACGTTTTTAAAATATTTTAATTTCCCAATCTTTTGATTTATTTTTTAATATTTTAATCTTTTAATTTTTTAATTCAATTACAAAAAATCACTTTCGAAATTGAAAGTGAAATAGAAAAGCAGAAAGAAAATAAATACAAACAAAAATAACAACGAAAAGTTTTGTATAACCAAAGTTCAAATATGCCACTTAGCAAAAAACTTTAATTATTATTTTGTGTAAAACACAATAATAAAACTTTATATACAATACATCAATATATACTTTTAAAGTATAGACCAGATTTTGACGAATTGAACAAAGAAAAAAAAGTTGTGGCCATTAAAGAATTAATAAAATAATAGGCATTATTTTGTTTTTGTTTTTGATGGCAACTAAAATTTCCTTATAAAACGTATTCCAGTATTGTATTGTAAATGTTATTTATTTGTAAGAACTTCTTCCTGCTAGATATATTATAATCAGAATTTTTTATTTTGCAAATTTTCAAACATCAATATTTATTGATATTTTTTATTTTTTATCGAAAATTCTTTTCATCATAACCATAACCCAACCTCTTAATTCTTTTTGGTTTGGCGTATCTATTTTCGTCATAATTCATTCTGTTTTCAAAGCATCTAAATGTTTTTTATAATAAATCTCTCATCCATTATTTTTATTTCCTCGAAGCAATCTAGAAAGTACTGTGCCAAATTCAGCTCTCGAAACAATACCATTAGGTTCAAAGAAAAATTTTGCTGTTCCATCTGGATTGATACCCATAATTCATAATTGACAAGCAAATTTCATATAATCTTGTAATTCTTTAGTTTCATTAATTACATCACCAAATGTGCATGATTTTGTTGCATCTAAACTTAATCACATAACCTTGATCGCATAGTTGACTATCATTTTAGCAAGATGAGATCTTACTAATACTCATTGCATATTAGCGTCCTCAAAGGTTTTTGCTGAAGTGATGCCTAGTCAGAAAGCAAAGTTGTATGCTTTCAAGAGCTCATTACCCACAGGGATATCTTCTACATTTGGAAAGCTTCCACAAGTGTTATCATAGAAGCTTAAAGAATAGTCACCGTTTGGACAAGCATCTTTTGCTATAGTTGATCATCATCCGTTACTAGATGGTGGAGGATTGTCTTCTTCTTCATCTCCAGATTCTCAATTATTCATTTCAACAGAAAATAAGTTGGCAACAGGAACATTGTCATAATTGAAAAATGATCATCCGATAAAGAGAGCATTATCGTGGATGAGTAGATCACAGACAAGTCACTCTCCAATACCACTACCAAATGTGGATAATAATAGTCATGTAGAACTTAATTTTACAAGACCATTCACTCATTCTTCATTATATAAACCAAAATATCATCATACAATGATGCTTCCATTATCTTGGATCTTCACCACATCTACCAAGTCTCCTTCACCACCATAATCGAATCCTTCCCCACTATCAAATGACATATCTATAGCTCCCGTAGTGGTCAACTTTATAATACCTTTTGCGGTCGCTCACTGATAATCTCAAAATCATCCACCGACAATAATGTTGCCATTATAATCAATTACGATACTTTTGACATCATAATCAAATCCTTCTCCACTATCAAATGATGTATCCCTTACTCAGGTAGAAGTGAATCTAATAATATGATTGGTTGGTTCTTCATTATACAACTCAAACCTACCTCCTACAAGAATTTTCCCATCATCTTGTATTGCTATCGTATATATCTGCTCGCCCCGCTCAGCATAAAATCCAGTGGTAACAAAAGAAGTATCTCTTGATCCATTACTATTGAGTCTAATAATACGATCTGCTTCCTCTCATTGATAGGTTGTAAACTCTCCGCCGACAAGAAATTTTCCATCATTTTGCATTACTATAGTATTTACTTGCCCATCAAATCAACTTCCTACAACGAATGAAGTATCCTTGGAACCGTCAGTATTTAGTCTAATAATCGAATATGCAGAATCTCACTGATAGGTGTAAAATGCTCAACCAACAAGGATTTTTCCATCATCTTGTATTGCTAATGCATTTACTCGTCCATCAAATCCACTTCCTACTTCAAATGAAGTATCTATATTCCCCGTAGAAGTAAGTCTGACAATTTTATTTTTGATTGTTGTTTTGTAATTAGTAAAATCTCATCATACAATTACTTTATTGTCACTCTGAGTAGCTAAAGCCTTAATATTGCTATTAAACCCATCACCGACGAAAAAAGAAACATCTCTCACTCAGGTAGAAGTAAGTCTAATAATATTGTTTGTGGTAATTCACTGATAAGAGGCAAAGGATCAAACAACAACTAACGATCCATCTCACTGTCTCTCAGCCGCATATATACTTGCAGCTCATCAGTTGCCAAGCAATCCTTCCACTACTTCAAAGGAAGTATCTTTAGATCAATTACTATTGAGTCTTATGAGACCATTAGCTGTTGCCCCTTGGTAGCTAGTAAAATCTCAGGCGACAACAATCTTTTCTTCTTCATCGACAGATATAAAACGGATAAAGTTATTAAATCAGTCTCCGATATCAAAAGAAGTATCTATAACTCAGGTAGAGGTCAGTCTGACAATATAATTACTTGTTGTCCCGCTATATGCATCAAAATATCATCCTACAATAATTCTTCATTGATCATCAATAGCTAATCAGTCGGCATAAGAATTGAGACCTTCTCATATATCAAAAGAGACATCTCTCACTCATGTAGAAGTTAATCTGACAATGCGGTTGGCTGATTCTAATTGATAATTCTCGAAATCACCAACAACAACGATCTTTTCATCGTCTTGTACAACTATGGAACGAACCATATTATCAAATCAGTTACCCATCACCAAGGAACTATCTATTGCTCCTGTAGAAGTGAGTTTAGTAAAATATTCTGCTGGGGTTCAGTTATATTGATGAAATGCGCCCCCTATGAGTATATTTCAGTCAGCATCAAATGCTATAGAACTTACTCGTCCATCAAAGCCATCTCCGACATCAAAGGATGTATCCATAGAACCGTCAGTATTGAGTCTGATAATCCTATTTGCTACCTCTCATTGATAGGTAGTAAAATCACCACCAACGATAATTTTTCCATCATCTTGTACGGCTATAGTGCGAACAACAGTGTTGAATCACCCACCTATAGAAAATGAAGCGTCTCTGGCTCATGTAGTCGTTAATCTAACAATATAGTTAGTGGTTTCTCATTTATACGTAGTAAACCATCCACCAGCCACCATTTTCCCATCATCTTGTAGCGCAAATGCTTCTATAGAGCTATTAAATCCTATAGGTACTCAGGCGTTAAAATCTGTATTGAGGTCACCATCAGCAGCAAAGACCAAGGTTCAAGAAATGGCTATAGCCATGAGTGCAATTGAAGCACAGAAAGAAAAAATCTTTTTAAATGTTGGCATGATTTCTTAGTGAAAAACATAAAAAGGATCAAAAGAAAATATTGATCAGTTATCGTTTTGTCTATTAAAAACTATTAAAAAAAACATAAAAAAACAAAACATACACTTGCGTAATATTGCAAAATATAATGAATAATCCGTGTTAATATTCAATTAGAAATACTAATTTAATATTACATTTTTCTAATTTACATTGCAAAAAAAATTGACAATTATGGTTTTGAGATTTTTATAAAATTATTTCCGTTGCAAAACTCCCCTATTTTTCTATATATATTAGCGAAAAGCTTAAAGCTGGAAGTTTAAAGCACTAATTCCCAATTACAATTATTAATCTTTTAATTTTTTAATTTTTTAATTATGAATTTTCAATTAGATACTATTGTTGCTCGAGCAAAAAGAAGAGCCTTTGCATATCCTTGAAGTGAGATTTACTGATGACTAGCAAATGCTTGGGATCTTGGACCATACTGAGTTGAAATAAAAAACAACATCGAAAAAAATCGACGAAAATATTTCGTGCAAAAAAGAAATGATATAATCTGATTAGATTCACAGATTTTAATGAATCCAAAAGTTTGGGAAGCTTCTGGCCATGTTTGATGATTTTCAGATCCATTGATTGATTGCAAAAAATGTAAATCAAGATTAAGAGCAGATCAATTAATTGAAGAATACATCAACAAAAATAAGCTAACCATAAAAGAAATTATCAAACATATTGATTGAGAATGGAATATAGAAAATAACAATGTATGATCACGAACATTCGATCAGCAATTTCAATTCATTAAAAAATTTAAAATAAAATGTCCAAAATGTTGAGCTTGTGATTGGACCGAACCAAAGCAATTTAATTTAATGTTCAAAACTGAACAATGAATTGTCGAAGGAGAAGGAACTGCGATTTATCTGAGACCAGAAACGGCTCAAGGAATTTTTGTGAATTTCAAAAATATTTTGGATACGACAAGATCGAGAATACCTTTTGGTATAGCTCAGATTTGAAAATCCTTTAGAAATGAAATCACTCCAGGAAATTTTATGTTTAGAGTGAGGGAATTTTATCAGATGGAAATAGAATATTTTGTAGAAAATGATGAAAAAATCTGAATAAAATATTTCGAAACATGGAAAGAAATAAGTAAAGATCGATGGATAAATCAGATTTGAATTAATGAAAAAAAACTTAAATTTAGAGATCACGAAAAAGATGAACTAAGCTTTTATAGCAAATGAACTTGCGATGTAGAATATGAATTTCCACGATGACGATGAGAACTGCAGTGAATTGCTTATAGAACAGATTATGATCTAAAACAACACATGAAATTTAGTTGAAAAGATTTGCAATATTCTGATCCACAAACTGGGAAAAGATATGTTCCTCACGTAATTGAACCAAGTTGGGGCTTGACTAGAGCTATATTAACTACGATGATAGATGCTTACGACGAAGAAAAATATAAAGACTGAGCTGGTAATGAGCAAACAAGAGTTGTTGCTAGATTTCACAAAAATATTGCTCCGATTAAATTTGCCGTAATTCCTCTTGTAAAAAAAGATGAAAAAATGGTGGCAATGGCAAAAGAAATTTTTGATAAATTATCTGAAGATTTTATGTGTGAATTTGATGATAGTTGAAATATCGGAAAATGCTATCGCAGACAAGACGAAATCTGAACGCCTTATTGCATCACAATTGACAATCAAAGTTTAGAAGATTGAACTGTGACAATTAGAGATAGAGACACTATGCAACAAAAAAGAATCAAATCTGAAACGATTAGTCTTTAGTCGATAGTCTTTAGTCTTTAGTAATTTCAATTTTTGCCTTTTACCTTTATACTTTTACCTTTTTACAATTATTTAAATGCAAAAAACAAATTCCAACTTAGGAAAAAAATTTATAAAAAAATTTCAAAAAGAAGAAAAAAAAGTAATGAAAGAAGTCAAAAAAGAAGATATCTATATATGAATTGTAGCAATGATAATGCTAATTATTTGAGTTTTTTTTCCATGATGATCTATGACTCAAAAAATTTTATTTTTGATTGGGGCTCCAATTTTACGATTTACTTCTTACTTGGACAAACAAAAAGTTTTTTTTGCACTAGAAGCAGTGATATCAATTTGAGCATTACTTGCTTTTTTCCCTCATATCGGAAATTTTCTAAGATATGGAATAATGATAGTAATTTGAATAGTGGCGTTTGTTTATTTGATCAGAATAAATATTTTTAGAAAAGAAATATGGGCACCAATTGGCGCATTAGGACTTTTGTGTTTAGCTATATGATTTGCAACTAATGCCATCGTGCATCCATTAACTTTTAATTTTTTGCTTTTCTTCGGATCTTTGTTGATGGCGGTTTATTCTGCAATAGAATTTTGGAAATTAAAAATCAAATTATCAGTAATATTTCTGATTTTAAATATTATTTTTCTTATCAATCCATTGATATATATAATTTCTCATTTCAATAAAATTTAGGTATAATAAAAATTATATTTTTTAAATTGTAGTTAAAACGTAAATTCACAATCACAACATCAAAATTCAGACGATCAAATGAATCAATCTCGTATTGTCATGTTTTATTTTTGCTAATTGATCAACTGATCTAAAACCAAGTCAAACTAAAAAAGTAATAATTACCATCGGCAGAGTAAATATTAAATTGTAAACTACCAAATAAATATATCCTCGCAAATGCAATTCCTTAGTCTGTGCGCTCAAATATCAAAGTATAGTAAAATATGGGCCCGAAGAACAAGGAAGTAAAAATAAACTGACTAATATTCACACTAAAAATGTTCACAAAGGAGAAGAAACTTTCTCTATTATGCTCATCATTTTCGGTCTTCGTGAAAATGGGACTTCCATCACAAAAAATTTACCATATCGAAAATAATCTTTAACATTCGCAAGTCAGACTAATATTCACAAAATTCAGACTACAAGTTTGAGATATAAAGTGTTCGTTGTTGTTGCTAATGCAGAAAATAATCATATTCACATTGCAAGATAAGTAAGAAAAACTGCCAAACAAAATAAAATTCAAGATAATATTGTTTTTCTTCTGCTCTTGTGCTTACTAAGAATTGTAGAAAGCAAAAGCAACATTACGGCAAATGCACATGGATTTATACTATCAGAAATTGCAGCAGGAAGCATAATTCCAAAAAACGATAATCTCTTTCAAATATTCGAAGATTGATTAACTAAATTAGTTCAAGTTAGTAATGTATCTTTACAAGTTCAAGATAAATTTTGAGATAATTTATTTTTAAAATAATCAATAATTGCCTGATCTCAATTGAGATAACTACAATCTACTCAACTATTGATAACTAAAAATGGGACTCAGATTTTATCACTTGATATTTTTAATTTATCTAAATAAAAATTCAAATCAGTTAGATTTTTTCTATTGAAATAAATTTCTTTGAATGCAATATCAAATTTTTCTGTAACCTTATTTTGTTTAAAAAATGATTCAACTTTGTCACAATGAAAACATCCATTTCAATAAAAAAATATATAATCCTGTGCAAAACTAAATATTCAAATGCCAAATAAAGCAAACGATAAAAATAAAATTATTGTTTTAATTTTTTTCATAAATGAAAATAGAAAGGATAAAGGTGAAAGGTGAAAGGATAAAGGTAAAAGATGAATGTAGAATATAACGTTAGTTTAAATCTATCGTTCCAATGTTCTATCGTTCTAATTACCAATTCCCAATTCCTAATTCCAAATTTCTAATTGTTATTCTTAGCTTCAATAGTTAATGTTCAATCAGCATCAACAGTAATTGTAATTAAATAATCTGTTTTAGTTGAATCAGTTAAATTATAATTTGTATATATTACTCATTTCATTGAATCCCAAAATCAAGTTCAAAGTCATTTTAAATTTTCAGGCAATTGATCGACAGATCTTTTTGCTTTCAAAAAATCTTTATTCATAGGAATATTTGCCTTTTTCGCAATTTCTTTTGCTTGTTGCATAGCAATTTCATAATTTCACGAATAAACTAAAACTATAGAATCATATCAAGATTGATTAAATTTTGTTTCCAAACTTTTTGATTGAATTAATTGCATTCATTTGGCTTCAGTCAATCATAATTTTTTTGCCCAATCTGGTAGTGAAATTAAATTTTTATTAATTTTTTCAAATTGTTCCTTAGCTTGTTTTAGACTATCTTCGATAGAATTTTCTGTTAATTCAGAATATTTCTCTTCTAACTCATTTGTTAATTTTTCAGCTTCTTCAAGTGAAATTTGTCCATTTTGAAGTTTTTGAGAAATATCAAAAATCTCATTTTGCATTTGAGTTAAATCTTTGATTTCAACATTATTTTTTTTACCACATCAATTTAATAATAAAAATAAACAAAAAACTGAAATTAAAATCAAAATTCTCTTTTTCATTTTTTTTAATTTTAAATGAGTAAAACAATGTAATTTTTTAATTTTTTAATCCCTGCCTGCTTCTTTATTTGGTAGGTTTTAATTTTTTTTAGTTTTTTAATTATTAAACATTTCTTTATTTTTTAATATAAACATCAATAAAACAAAATTCAAAATCAAACTAAAAAACATTGATCCAGATTTGGCATAAGCATTGAGAGAAGAAAGTCAAACTGGCAATAAACTTATTACAAACAAAACACATAAAGAATAAAATCAAACTATAGCTAAAGGTAATATCCATTTTTTAAATCTAACAATTCAGATTCAAAGATACAAAGAAAGCAAAGAAATAGCAAAAGCTATTAAGATGTAAATAAATATACGAATTCAAATCCAGAATCACAAACTAAATACAAATCACAATCAACTCAGAGAAACTAAAAATGAAAAAATTCAAACTATTCATGAAATTATAGATATAATTCAAATGACTGTAAAAATAGCTTTTAAATAATTTTGTATTTTCTTATCAATAACATTAAAACTATTTGAATGTAATATATCATAAACAATTTTTATTCCAAAAAATTTCTCTACTATATTATGATCTGTAATTTTTTGAACAAATATTTTGATAATATAATTTATATTATTTAAAATGTACGAAATATTTTTTTGATTAATATATTTTTTCAAAAAAGATTTAATTTTTTCCATATTTTATTTGTTATTAAAATGTAAATATCTAAATTCTTATAATAAAATAATAAATATTTTCAAGCCGTTAAAAACGTTTGCTACTTTACAATCTTAGTTTTTTTTGATTTTGCAATTAATTTTGCAGTTTCTTCGGCAATCATAAATTCTTCGTTTGTTGGAATTACTATTACTTTGATTTTTGAATCTTTAGAAGAAATAGTCGCTTCTTTTGTATCAAAATTATTTGCTTTAGAATTAAATTTTACTCAAAAACAAATCAATCTTTCCATTAATTTTTTTCTAATTATCATAGATCATTCCATCATTCATCAAGTCAAAAGTAAGACATCAAGTCATCACAAAAGTCATATATATCAGCCAATATATTTTATCATAGAATTCAAATACATATTGATTGCTATATCACATCTTTTGTTTCAATCTTTTGATAACTGAATAACATCTCTCATATCATTTGAAATTCCAGTCAATCACAAAAGTCAGCTTTTTTTATTCAAAATATCGTAAATATCTTCTATGCTTAATTTTTCTTCTTTCAATAAATAAGTTATAATTGTTGGATCAATATTTCAACATCTTGTTCACATAATCAATCATTCCAAAGGAGTCAATCACATAGAAGTTTCGACTACTCTTCAAGAATCAATAGCAGTGATACTCGCTCCATTACCAATATGACAAGTTATAACTTTATGTTTAGATTTTAATTTATAGTCAGTTAATAATTTTTGATAAACATATTTATTAGATGTTCCATGAAATCAATATCTTCTAATTTTGTACTTTTCATAATATTTGTAAGGTATTGCATAAAGATAATTTTCTGGTTTCATTGTTTGATGAAAAGCAGTATCAAAAACAGCCACTTGTTTTATTTTAGGAAATAATGATTTACAAGCATTTATTCAAAGTAAATTATTTGGATTATGAAGTGGAGCAAGTAAATTACATTTTTTTATTTTTGAAATCACATTATCATTAATAATAATAGAATCTTGGAAATATTCTCAACCATGCACTACTCTATGCCCAATTGCACCTAATTCATTTATTGAATTTAAAATCTTTGTTTTTTTATCTAAAAGCAAATTAAAAACTGATTTTATAGCAATTTCGTGATTTTTAAAAGAAGAGTTTTTTTCTCAAATTTTCGAAATTATTCATTTAATCAAGATCGTTGAATTATTCATATCAAAAACTTGATATTTCAAAGAAGAACTTCAAGAATTAATTACCAATATTTTCATAAATAAGCTTTAGTAAGAAATAAAAGTGTTGAAAGAAAGAAAAGTATTGAAAGTGTTGAAAGAAAGAAAAGATTATTCTTTAGTCCTTTTAAGACTTTTTAAACTTTATACACTTTTAAAACTTTTTAATTTTTTAATCCCTGCCTGCCTCTTTATTTGGTAGGTTTTAATTTTTTAATCTTTTAATTTTATAATTTGAGGTTTATATCAATTATTTTTATAAAAATCAAAAACTTCATTTATATCTCAAACTGGAGTAGACGCTCATCAAGTAATAGCAATTCTTTTGTCAAATAATAAATTATCTTTTCAATAAAGCAAAATTTCATTTAATGATTCTCAATAAAAAGTCTTTTTTCAATTTTCTATTCAAATATTATAAAGCTCTTTTGTATTATTACTATCTTTTCATCAAATAACAATAAATGAATCAAATTTATTTAAATTTTGTAAAACCACAGTTTGTCTTTCATATGTAGCCTTACAAATATCTGAAACAGAATTAAATTTTGCATTTGGATAAATATCTTTAATTTGATCAAATATTTTTTCAACATATTGAAAATTTAATGTTGTTTGAGAAAGAACAGAAAATGTTTTTTGTTTATCAATATTAGGAATATCTTCTTTTGTTTGAAAAACATAAATATTAGCTCATTTGTAACTAGCGTAATCCAAAACATTTTTACCTTCTTGGTGAAGTGGTTTTCCAATATAAAAAAATGTATTAATTCATTGCTCGATAGAATAATCAATTTCTCTATATATTTTAGTGACAAAAGGACATTCTAAATTATAAACTGCTTTAAAATTTTTTATAGCATAATCTATAATTACTCTATTTGTTCAATGAGCAGAAAAAATTATTATTGAATCTAAATCTTTAACTTCATTTATATTTTCAACAAATTTTATTCATTTATTTTGAAATTCTTTAGTCACTTTTGGATTGTGAACTAATGAATGAATACAAAAAATTTTTTCTCATAAATGTTTTTGTGTAATTTTATTAAGTTCATCTATTGATCTTTTGACGCCAAAACAAAAACTGGATGGAGAAAGATAATAAACAATTTTTGTCATTTCTTTAAAAGAAAATAAATTTTATAAATTATATATAAAATAATCTGATTATAAATCAAGAAAAAGAATATTTATCATATTAAAAGTTAAGTATCTATTTTAAAAAATTTTTTAATATCTGAATAATATTATTTAAATCAGATTTGGAAAATCTTTTGTATTTGCCTTGTAAATTTTCTACTGATAGTTGATTGAGTTTTGATAAATTATTTCAAGAATAATTATTGTACAAAGATTTTATTAGCTGAACGTAATTTGATTTAACAAACATTTTATTTCCACTCAGATTCAATAAAGAAATATTAAATAAACTCAAAAGTGGCGTATTATTTTCAAATTTTTCTGTGTCTTGATAAAGACCAAAAATTCAATCATAAAGTTTATTTGAATTAAAATCTATAACTGACCGATCTGCTTCTCATATTATTTTTTCTGTCAATCAATTTGTATAATCAACATTAAAATATGAAAATCACAATATACTTCAATTTTTGTACAGTAATCTTTTGAGTTGAAACAATCGCTGATTTTTTAGGTCAGAATAATTTTGATTAAACATATTTTCTGTTTTTTGTTGACTATAATCTCATTCATACCAAACAGAAGTAGTAGCAACTTCATCAATAAAAATTGGTTTGCCTATTTTTTTTAGTCTAGCTAAAGTATTCCGTCATTTTTGATTTACGATTTGTTCTGGTCGTAATCGTTGTCTATCACTATTGCCTTTTCATCGATTAAAAAAAGTAAATCACATAATATCAACATATTTATCTCAAGGATAATAATCTTCAAATGTAAAACATTTTTTTTTAATTTTATTTGATAACTGACAAGTAATTAATTTTGCTTTTTGAGATGGGGTTTGATTTGTTGGCATATCTCGATGATTGACAGACATATCGAATAAAATATTTTCTGTGTTTAGTCACTCCTCTCTCGATAAATTCCAAACATGAATTCGGGCTTTTTTAAAATTGGTTGGATCTGATGACCAAGGATATCGTCAACCATTCATTTCATGCATAGTTCTAAAAATTACCCTCAGATTATTTCTTTTTACAAGATTAAAAAAAATTTTATATTCTTCATCAAACTCTCAAGAAGCAACTTGTAAAGCAGAAAAATTATTTGGCGAAATTGTAATGTGATATATTCTATCTTCTCAAAAATTTTTTGTAAGATTATTTATAATTCATTTAACTTCTTCTCATCGTGGGTCAAAAATAAAAGATATAATAGGAATATGAATCAAATAATCTGACTCTATTTGCTTGATATTTTCAATTGTGTTGTCAGAAGATTTCAATCAAAAAATATATGCGTTTGTTTTATTTTGATTTATAAAAAAAATAATAAATATCAAAAATATTATACTGAACAATTTTAAAAACCCACCTAACTCAAAGTAAGGTTTCAGATTTTTATACTTCATTTAAATTTTAAATATTTAAACTTTAAACTCGTCACAATTCACTCGTAACTGTTTATCCTTCTTCCGGTATAAAGACAGCTGCAGATATTACTGTAGTTCGTAATCAATCTTTATTTCATTGTGCAGATTGAGAAATATGTCTTGTTTTAATTATTTTTCAACTTGTAATATATTCTTGTTTTCTTTCATCCCACGCCTTATCTGCATCAAAATCAACTCATAATGTTGTTGCCAACATTGTTGCTGCCAAATCTTCTGCATAATCTCAAGATTTATCTTCAGTTTCACCATAAGCATGATGTTCAGAAAGATATCAATAATTTCAACTATCCGCAGGTATTCACAATCCAATCGCGGCAGATATCAATCTATTTGGTTCACAAGTATCATTTCTTGCCATTACGCAAAAAGTAATTTCTCAAGCATTTAATATTTTTTCTCATTCTTCTTTTGAAATTATTTTACAAGCAGGAGGAAAAATACTTGAAACATAAACTAAATTACATTTTTCTATTCAAGCTTTTCTAAGTGCCAACTCAAAACTCGCTAATTTATCTTTATGAACTCACACTCATTTTGTAAAAAAAACTTTTTTTGGAACCATTTTAAATTTAGAAATAAAATAAAAAATATGGTATTTTATGTATATTTATGAAATCAAATTGCAACAAGAAATGCATATAATTTTTAGAAAGTTTTTCGTTAAATATTTAATTTATTATTTACAAAAACATATTTCAGATTATATTTTTTTATTTTGTGCTCTGGAAATTGAGTTTTTAGAAATAATTTTCTATGTTGCAAACAGATTCAATTTTTTTTTATCAAATTTCTATGTAGCAAACTACCATATCATTTGTGCTTGTTAAATAAATATTTTGGATATTTTTTATGAATTTTTTGCATGAAATTGTCTCTACACACTTTTGCAACTATTGAAGCCATAGATATTTGTATTATTTTTTCATCTCATTTGATTATTGTTTTGGTATTTATTCACAAATCCTTTTTTAAATTAAAATCGTGATTTCAATCTATAATTAGTTGTGGAAAATGTTTGAAATATTTTGAAAAAATCTGAATTAACTTTTTAAGTTCAAGATAAGTAATTTTATTTTGTTTAAAAATATCTTTTGTGTTTGACTTTGGATAAATTTCATTTAACTTTTTTAATAAATTGAATATTCCTCTTGTAATAGCAAGATTTATAGATTTTGTAACTCCATATTTATCTATTTCTTTATTGTTTGTTATTCAAGTTGAATAAAGAATTTTGGAATCATCTTCTAATTTTTGTATCGCTGTAAATGCAAGTTCTCTTTTTTTTTCTGTAAGTTTTTTACTATCTTGGAAAAGTTTATTTTTTTTAATGTTTTGTAAGGTTAAAATTAACCCAACATAAAGTGGTCACGCCAATGGTCCTCTACCCACCTCATCAATATAAATTTTCAAATCTAATCAGATTATAAAATAAATATTTAAAATTATTTTGCCCCGCTTTAAAAGTCAAGTTAATTTGTGGCGAATATTTTTTGTAATTTTCTTGCAATAATTTTTTAATGTTTTAGTTTTTTAACCACTGCTAAAGCAGGGCTTGCTTATGATAGTGTTTTAATTTCTATAAAACTCTTCTAATCTCATCTAAAGTAGTTAGTCAATCCAAAACTTTCATAATTCAATCTTCTTTCATTGTTAAATATCAGTTTTCTCTTGCTTTGCCATAAATTTCAATTGAAGATCAACCAGCAACTATCATTTGTTTAATTTCATCTGTCACTTCAAAAAGTTCCGTAATTACCATTCTTCCGATATATCATGTTCCGTTGCATTGATCACAACCAACTATTTGTGGAATTTGTTTGTGAAAATCTAATTTGAAAACAGGATTGATGTCATTTATTTTTTTTACTGATTCGCTAATTTCTGCTGACTCTGAATAATCTGCTTCTCTTTTGGTGCTACAATGAGGACAAACTTTTCTGACTAATCTTTGCGAAACAATTAAATTCAAAGATGGAGCTAAAGTGTAAGCTTTTACTCACATATTCAAAAGTCTATAAATAGAATCTATTGCCGTGTTGGTATGCAAAGTAGTAAAAACCAAATGTCACGTAAGTGCGGCATTGATGCTAATTTCTGCCGTTTCCAAAGTTCTCGTTTCTCAAACTAAAATAATATCTGGATCATGTCTAAGAACAGATTTTAATCAGACTTCATATGTGTATCATTTATTATAATTGATTTGAGATTGTTGAATTCATGGTATTTCATATTCCACTGGGTCTTCCAAAGTGATTATTTTTTCTTTTCAATTGTTGAGATATCTAAGTATTGAATATAATGTCGTTGTTTTACCTGATCAAGTAGGTCAAGAAAAAATAATAATTCAAGTATTTTTTGCTAAATGTTTTTGAAGTAAATCATAACTTTTGCCAACGAATCACAACTCATCGAAAGTTTTGATTCAAGATGTACTATCAAGAAATCTAATCACAGTACTCTCTTCTACAATTCAAGGTATAAAGCTGACTCTAGCATCGATTTTTTTTTCATTTCAATCTTTATCATTAGCAATGAAATTAAATCTTCCATCCTCAGGAATATAATCTATATTCATTTTAGCTCAGGATATAAATTTTATTTTTTGTAAATATTTGCGAAAATCATCATGAGTAAATTCAAGTATTTCCTGCAAAACTCAATCTATTCTAATTCTAATCAAAACTCCAGAATCTTCTGATTGAAAATGAAGATCAGACGCTCAAGTTTGGAAAGCCAGTTTAATTATTTGCATTATAAATTCTCACGGATCAATTGAATTTCTTTTTTCAAAAATTTGTTGAATGACAGCGATGGCTCATTTTCACACAGCTTGTTTTTCTGCTCTTTCTTGTTCTTGAAATCTCTGTTCTTGCAACAAAAGTTGATCATACCAACCGATAGCATAATTAAATCAATCTATGGATGTGTAATAAATTTCATTTTTGTATCATTTTTCTTCCAGCATCAAAAGTAGCTTTTGTAGTTGTTTTGGAAAATTATTTGTAGTTAGTAATTTTAATGTACTTTTGTCTTTGTCGAAAATTATTACCTGAATTTTTTCACAAGTATCTTTGTCTATAATTTTAATTTGAGAAAAATCTGGCTGTATTTTTTTGATTTCCTCCAATTCTAATATTGATTTTGTAAGGTCAGACATAATGAATTAAAAAACTAAAAGATTAAAAAATTAAAAGATTAATTAATGATATTCAAATTACCAATTACTAATTTCATTCTATCCTTCATCTAATTATACTCTTTGACGTATTTTTTGCAAATTTTAAATAAATTAAACTTTCATAAAAGCGACTATTAATTTTTTTATTACAATTTTGAATTGACTTTTTTGCATAAATCAATAAGCATATCTTTAATAAAAAAATAATTAAAATAAATTTATGGAAGAAAAAAAAATTGTGTTCATTTACAATGATTTAGCTTCTATTAAAGATAATTATATCTTTGTAGCTGAATATTATAATATTGGAACAAAACATTTTTTTTATCCTGAGGATTTTGAAGAATGGATAAAAAAAGAAAATAATGTTGAAAATATAAAATTAATTATATTAGGCCATTATTTCCCAGGGAACGGACATCCAAATATCAAACATGGATATTTTAGAGGATTGGAATTTTACAATACAATTCGTGAAAATGCAATGTTTGAAAATATAAAAATAATCATTCCATGTACTATGTTAAAAAAAGAAAATGATTATGAAAAAAAATTAAAAGAGATGAATATTTCATTAAAAGAAGGAGATAAATTTATAGATATTTATTTTTTTGGTGCAATATATGACACCCAAATTGAAATATTAAAGTAAAATGAAAAAAATTATTGAACTGATTATATCAGTCCATTTTTTTTATCAGATTTTTTTGTATATTGTTTTTGGATAATTGGTTTTTTTTGTTAAATTTTTTTGTTGAAATTATATTTGCTATCTATATTTATATTATGTATAAAAATTTTTTTGTAAGAAATTTTTTATTCTATATGTTAAATTTTGATGAACAGTTTCAAAAAGATTTTAAATCTGATTTTGATTATTTTTTTGGCATCAATAAATTTTCAATATATATTTTGACAGTCAGTGAATGTTGAAAACAAGGGTTGAATTGAAAACAAAGTAACTAATGAAATGAAATATGCGGCTTGAGAAATTATTGTAAAATTTAAATTGAATAAAATAAATCTCAAAACTTCTTGATGAAAAATAAGTGCTCAAAATTTTGCAGAAAATAAAAATATGGAAACAAGTGAAAATATTTCAAATAATAATATTGCCGTAATGAAAATTGAATGAACAGAAAATGTTGAAAATAAAATCAATGAATTAAAATCTGATCCTAACGTGGAATATGTTCAGCCTAATTATATTTATAAAATAGAAATTGCAGATCCAAACGATACTAATTTTGACAAACAACGATGATTGAAAAATATTTGACAAAACGCAAATGGCACAATATGAACAAGTTGAGCTGATATCTGGCGAAATGAAGCGATGGATATTTGGTCTTGAAATTGAAACATCAACACAACTTGAACAATTGTTGCTGTGATAGATAATGGGGTAAATTATAATCACAATGATTTGATAAATAATATTCGAAGCTGAATAAATTGCGTAAGCTATACTTGATGAATTTTATGATGATGTATTGGTGGATATGATTTTTACCAAACAGGGGATAATAATCCTTTCCCAAATTGAAGTGATTATCACGGTAGTCATGTTGCCTGAATAATTGGAGCAAGTATGAATAACGGTATCGGTGTCGTTGGAGTAAATCCTAACGCAAAGATTATGGCCATAAGAGCATGAAGTTGAAATTATTTATATACTGATGATATTATTCAGTGAATTGATTTTGCAAAATATAATTGAGCAAAAATCATAAATGCTAGCCGATGATGATGAGCAGAATGATGCGTGGATAACCGATGATCTCGAGACCAACTTTTGTACGAAGCTATCAAAAATTTTCCATGACTTGTAATTGCAGCCGCCGGAAATGATTGATACGAACATCTTGATTGATATTTTTCTACTCCAGTTGATTTTTCTGCAACAACAAGTTGTCGAACATGACTTGATAATATTTTGTGAGTAGCCGCAACTGATCAAAATGATGAACTTATTTCATGGTCAGATTATTGATCTTGAAGTATTGGCGTATGAGCGCCTTGAGTAAATATTTACAGCACAGTTTCTAGTAACAATTATGGCTATTTGAATTGAACTTCTATGTCAACTCCATTTGTCGCATGACTTGCAAGTCTTGCTCGAAGCATGAGATCAGATTTAAATTATTCTGAAATAAAATCTGCAATTGTTTGAAACGGAGATAGTTTGCCTTCGCTAAGTTGAAAAATCACAAGTAGCAAAAGAATAAACGCTTTTAATACTCTGCTTGCCTTGGATAATATCGCGCCAACAGCGACAATAATATATTCTACAACCTGATGGACAAGTTGAAATGTCATTGCCAGTATTACTTGATTTAGCGAAATCATAACTTGATTGAATACATGAAATTATATATTTACTTGAAATGAAAGTTTCACATTTACTTTTCAAGACTTAGCTTGAAACACATGAAGTACCACAGCCACAGTTTCATGGATTGATAATGTAAATCCGATAATCTGAATATGAAACAGCTGACTGCAATTTACTTGAAATTATGTGACGATTACGTGAACAGCTATTGATGAATTATGATTGTCTTGAATTTATGTGAATGGGATTTTGGCAACTTGAACAACTGACTGGTCCGTGAATTTGACATGACTTGTCGGATGAATAAATAATTTTATAATAACGTGAATAGATTTAGCGTGAAATATTTGAAGCTGAACATGAAGTGTAATCAGAATAAATTATCTTAGTGATTTATCTGGAATAGTTTTGTCTTCAACTTGAGCAATAATTACATTCACAACTGATTTACTTTCTTCTTGATATGTAATTTATGGAACATGAAATTTAGATAACATAAAAACTTGAGATAACGTAACATGACATAACATAACTTTAAATTTATTGGTTGACAACACAACTTATTATTACAGGGCCTACGCAATGAATGATTGATATACATGAAATTATTCATCAACTTGATATTTTACAACTCCCCTATCGGTAAATAATTTAACTTGAACAAGAATAATTACTTGACAGATAAAATTGGAATGATCAACCTCAACATGAATAAATTTTTCATCTACCTGAATATTGATTTTAAATTCAACAGGAAATTGAAATAATTTTATTCAAATAAATTTAAGCTGATTTATAATTACGACTTCTTGATGAACTTGGGATTGAATATTAACTCCACCAATAGTCACAACAAATCCAACTCGAACATGATGATTACCAGCTTCTTGAACAAATAATTGAACAACGACAACAACAAGAACAATTTTGTTAAATATGCAAGTATGAACGACAACGGATTCTTTGATTGCAAGTGGCGGATATTTTAATGTAAGTTTTGTTGTTTCTGGTTGAGTTAGTTGAGATATTATCAAACTTTATAGATCCGAAAATTGATTAACTTGGACATGAAATTATCCTGATTCAACGTGAATATTAAATTCAGGTTTAGTTTGTAATTTTAGAACAGATCACCTTTCATATTTTATTAGCATCAAAGAAACTACAAATAGTAATTGATGAAATAACAATAACCCATGAGGTGGTGGCGGTTGAACAACTACAACATGAAATACAAACACATGAAATATAAACACATGAACAATAATAGATGATTGTCCAGATTGAGATTTTTCTCCAAACGATCATGATGGAACCTGTAAAGAAAAAATTAAACTTTTGGTGCAAACGGGCGAAATTAAATGATCTATAATCTGATCGCCATATTCCAAAGAATTAAATGACGCATATTTATACGCTTATGAAATATGAATTACGGATATGCCAACAATTCAAAAAGCAAACATGGAATGAAATTTACTCAGAGAACACATGGCAAAAATGATGGTAAATTATTCCGTCAAAGTTTTGAAAAAAACAATAAATACATGACTAGTTTGTAATTTTAATGACACAAAAAATGAAACCGCAGAAATGCAAATGTATATCAAATTATCATGTCAGCTTTGATTAATGTGATGGGAATCTGATGGCAAAACTATTAAAAAAAGTTTTAATCCAAAAGATATTATAAGTAGATCACAATTTGGAACAGTACTTTCTAGAGCTATGTTTGGAACAAACAATGATGGATGAAATCCATATTATGTTAAACATTTAAATGCGTTGAAAAATCTTTGAATTATAAAAGACATAGCTAACCCACAAAAATTTAAAGAACGTAGATGATATGTGATGCTAATGATGATGAGAGCAAAAGCGAAATAGATATAGGTGAATAGGAGAATTATTGGCGAATAGGAGAAATCATAAACACACAAGTCTAATTCCTAATTACTAATTACCAATTACCAATTTTTTTTAGTTTTTTAATCTTTTAATTTTTCTGATCTAAAAAAAATTATAGTCTGACTTCACAGTCAAATTAATTTTATTGTTTAATTATTATATCTGAACTTTAAAGTAAATTTTTTTGAAATAATCATTGAAATACAATCCCAAATTGTTATTTATATAAGGTAAATATAACATTTTTTAATTTTTTAATCTTTTAATTATAATGTCCGAAATCACAAAATCAGAATATGAAGTTCGTTTAGAAAAAGTTCATAAGTTGAAACAAATGTGAGTAATCCCCTACGCCCAATGTTTTGATAAAAAAAATTCTATTCAAGATATTAAAAACAAGGAAAGTGAAGCTAAACCAGTCGAAAATTTAATGGAAAAGTGAGCAGAAAATATTTTCCAAACAGCAGGTAGAATGATGAGCTTTAGAACTCATGGAAAATTAACTTTTGCAAAAATTTTGGATTGAACATGAAGTATACAAATATGTTTTGTGAAATGAAAATTTAAATTAAATACTGGAAATAATATTGTTGAAAATTTAAACGATGAATGAAACGAAATTGATGTTTATAAATTCATTGATAAATTTATTGATGTCGGCGATTTCGTTGGTGTGAAGTGAGATTTGTTTGTGACTAAACATTGAGAACTAACTATCTTTGTAAGTGAGGTTCAATTACTTTCTAAGGCGCTTAGACCGTTGCCAGAAAAATTTCACTGATTGCAAGATCAAGAAGAAATTTATAGAAAAAGATATTTGGATATGACAATGAACGAAGAGTCGTATAAAAGATTTTTGTTCAAATCAGATTTTTATAAAGTTTTGAGAGATTTTTATGCTAAAGAATGATTTACCGAGATTCAAACAAATATTTTGTGAAACGCCGCTAGTGGTGCTGCAGCAAAGCCGTTTTTGACGCATCATAATGACTACGATTTGGACGTTTATTTGAGAATAGCTTTTGAAACTGCATTGAAAAAAGCAACTGTTGGTAGATTTGAAAAAGTTTTTGAAATCTGACAAGATTTTAGAAATGAATGATCCGATCCGTCACATATTCAAGAATTTACGCAAGTTGAACACTACGCAGTTTATCGAAATTACGAAGATAATATCAAGTTTACGGAAAAAATGTTTGACTGGATTTTTGAGAAAATGTGAATTGATAAAAAATTAAAAATTAAAGACAAAAACTGAGTAGAAAAAGAAGTTGATTTCACAACTCCACGAGAAAGAATCGATTACACAAAATGAATCAACGACGCAAGTTGAATCGACATAACTAAATATAATATGGACGACGCAGATAAATTGAGAAAAGATATTAAGGATAAATGAATTGACTTTGAATGAATGGATAAAATGTGAACAACAACTTTGATCGATTATTTGTACAAAAAAGTTTTGAGACCAAAAATAATCTGACCTGCCTTCATATATAACTACCCTGTCATCATGCAGCCATTAGCAAGAACTTCCGACAAAGATAATCAGATTGTAGAACAATTTCAATTATTAGTAAATTGACGAGAGCTTTGCAAAGCATATTCTGAGCTTGTAGATCCATTGATACAAAAAGAAAATTTTGATAAACAATCTGAAGCCGCGATGAAATGAGATCAAGATGCAACATCGGGAGATGATGATTTTTTGACTGCTATGGAATATGGGATGCCTCCACAATCAGGATTTGGAATGTGACTTGAAAGAGTTTTGGCTATTTTGACAGGACAAGAAAATATTAGAGATGTGGTTATGTTTCCATTAATGAAACCTATTATAGAAAAGGAATTAGGAACTGGGAATTAGGAATTTGAAATTTGTCATTGCGAGTAAAGCAAAGCAATCTTTATTTCAGAAAAAACTTTTAAATCATCCACATAATTATTATAAATATTTTAATCCTATTTGGGAAATTTTTTTTGAAATTTTAAAATTTTTATAAAATTTTATCGTCTATCAATCACTAAAGGTTTTTATTATTTAATTAAAAAAAATGAAAAAAGTAATTATTGTTTCACTTTTGGTTTTGTGATGATTGATAAGTCTAAGTACCTTTGCTAGTCAAAACAAAATTTGAATGACAATTTTTGATTCAAAAGATCCAGTTAAAATGCAAGCTATCCAAACTGCATTAACGAATAAAGATTACTCAACTTGGATCTCGCTTATGTCTTGAAATTTAGACAATATGCTAAAAAAAATCGATACACAGGAGAAATTTAATAAATTTGTCGACATGCACAATGCTATGCTCAGTGGAGATATTGCTACTGCAAAAAAATTATCTGATGAATTGTGAGTTTGATTTGGAAAATTCAAAGAATGAAAAAATGGTAAATTTGGTAGTGGAAAATGTATGGATCCAGCGAAAAAACAAGCCATCGAAACTGCAATAACCAACAAAAACTACACTACTCGGTATAGTTTAATGTCTGGTAAAAACATTACAAAAACAATTAATTCAAATGTGAAATTTTTAAAGTACGTTGATATGCTAACTGCAATAAAAAACAAAGATCAAGTAACCGCAAAAAAATTAAGAGACGAACTTTGATTGACTAATCAAGTGAAAAAATGAGTAAAAATTGATAAAGATGAGTTGAAGAAAATGTGAAAGAAATTGTTGAAAATGTGAAATAAATCACGAAAAATGGACACTTGAAGTGTAAATAAATAATGTTAAATTAATATTAAAATAATTCCAAGAAGTCTGATTTGCAAAAGTCAGACTTTTTTTTAATTATGTCAAATTTTTTTGATTTTCAATCGTCTAACTTGTATAAGCTGGTTGAAAATTAAAATTAAGTGAGTATAAGTGATATTATATTTTTATAAAAATATTAATTTAATGTTTGATATATCGCGGTTTGATAAAAATAAAATAACCAAAAACGACGAAAATATTCTGAAAGATATAAAAACTTGAAATAATCAGTTGTTTGAAATGATTTATGATAAATGGAACAAAAAAATCTTCTTATATTTGATGACGATTTTAAACTACAATAAAGAGGATGCTAATCAGATTTTGTCAGATGTTTTTATGGCTTTGTATGAGTTTAATAAAATCAATGAAGTGACTAATTGTAAACAATTTTTGTATGCGACAGCACATAACAAGGCAGTTGATTGGATCAAAAAGAAGTCAGAAGACTACAATCAAGAAATGTTAAAAGACAACGCAATAGATAACAAAGATATCGAAAATAAAAATAATTTGAATCTGACTTTTAAACAAAAACTGATGCAAAAATATTTGAATATGTTAAATTCCGAAGAAAAGGATGTTGTACATTTGTATTATTATGAAGATAAATCTTATGAAGAAATAGCGCAAATAATAGGTAGCAATAAAAATACAGTATGAACATTGTTGTCTCAAGCGAAAAAGAAACTTCAAGAATTTGTGAATAGAGAATGAACGAGAGATATACTTGAAAATTAAGAAATTGGGAAGTGGGAATTAGAAATTAGGGAATGGTAATTGACGTCTTTGTAATTTTATAACAAGTGGCTTGAAAGCCATAGAAAGCTATAAAAGCCATGAAGCTTTAAATTATTGAATCTTTTGTATCCTTTGTGGCTTTGTTGCCTTTGTAGCTTTTATTATCTTTTTAATCTTTTAATCTTATTTCCAATGGAAGAGCTTAAAATCTCAAAACAATGCTTCGTTAATTGTGATCCTGATGTTAAAATAAGGCAGGAAGTAATGAATCATGTATTACAAAATAAATGAAACTTTGTCAAAAAATATAATTATTTCAAAAAAATTACCGTAACTTGATTTTTTGTTGTATTTGCTTTTGTTTGAATATATTTTTGATACCAGTATACACAACCATCATTAAACCAAGAAATATCGAAAACAAAAACAACCATAAACCAATTTTTGGCACTTGATGATAATCAGATTTTTTAAATTTAAATATTATAGAATTAATGAAAAAAATTATAATAATTATGTCTTTGATTTGTTTGATTGTACTTTCATGATGCTCTTTACATGGAAACAGAAAGACTAAAATGCCTTTTACTGGACCAATGATGGGATGACCTAATCAATGATGAGATATATTAAGACCGGGATGACCGATGATGGGAAAACAAAGAAAATTGTTTGATAATTTTTGCCAAAGTTGAGTGATGAAGGATTCTCCTTGATTTATGGAAAAATTTCGTCCACCAGCAGAAGACAGATTTGAAAAAATCAATTTTATCAAAAAACACTTGGAAAAAGTAATTTCATGATTAAAAGATAAATCTAATGATACAAGTAAATTGGAATCTCAATTGAAAGAAATCAACAATATAATTGCCGAATTCAGTTGACACAAAGAGGAATTTGTGAATTCATGACAGAAATTTTGTGACAATGGAAAAAAATGGATGGATTTGAATATCAGGTTAAGGCAATTGATGGGCGAAGTTTCAAAAGAAATTGAAAAAATAGAATAATTAAATTGTATTTAACATATCTGTAATTATTGAATTAGATATATTCATTCACTTATCTGTAAGTATTAAAATTTTTTTGTTGTAATTAACTAATCAAGATTTTTTATAATTTGTAATCAGTGATTGATAATTTTTCACTAAAATAGATTTGAACTTGTCTATATTTTGTATTCATTTTGCCGTTCTAAGTTTTAGAAAAAATTCTTCGATCAATAAATCTTCTTTTGATAAAAAATTAATCTGACTGGAATCAAGATAATTTCATTTGATATATTTATTAATGTCGGGAGTGTTTGTTCGGCGGAGTCATTTATGCTTTTTTGTAATAAATTGGTTGAACTCTTTGATTTTTTGAAAATCTGAAATTAAAGTTTTGTTTATAAACGACGAGGCAGAAACCCCAAATCAAATATAATTTTCCATATTTCGGTAAACTTGGTTTTGAACACTCCCCTTTCACTGCTTAGTGAAATTTGATATTTCGTATCTTGCATAATTAGAATCTAAAATAATTTTTTTTAATATTTGAAACTCATCAAAAATCTGATCATCATTTCAATAAAAATCATAATTTTTCATTTTCTCAGAAACTTCAAGTGTGTATAAAGAAATAGAGTCAGGCAATTTTGAAATTAAAAATTTTTTGAAAAAATTTAATTTATTCTGATCCCACAAACAATTGTTTGAATTAAATTTTCCGAAAGCAATAAAATCAAAGTTAAAAACATTGTTTGCTTCTTTGAGTTTTTCAAGCGACTTGAAAAATTTTTGAATAAACAAAAAATCATAAGGCCTACCAATTTGTGTTAAAATTTTATCGTCAAAGCTCTGAATGCCAAAACTATATCTAATCCTTTTTAACTGCTTGAATTGTTTATTCAGATTTGCAATAAAATTAATAATTTCATCAAATGGAAATGGATTTAATTCTATGCTAAACTCTGACAAATCCCTCAGATTAAAATATTTTTTTATTGTATCGTAAATTTTAATAATATTTTTTAATCAGATTTTACTTGGAGTTCATCATCAGAAATAAATAGACTTAATTTTTTGAGATTTCATTATTTCTCAATATTTTTTAATCTCATCACAAACTGAAGTAACGTAATTAGGAACGAGCGAAGCGAGCCCCGCAACTGCGGGGTTTACAGGAAAACTTGTAAATGAACAATATTTGCACTTACTATTACAAAAAGGAATATGAATATAAATTGAAAGCATTAATCAGGAAGCAAAAAGCATAAAACCAGTAACGAGTAACGTGTTACGAATAAAATAATTATTCACTGTTAACTATTTACTATTCACTCGTTACTATTCACTCGTAACTATATTTTTACCTTTTTAAATCCAGTCAATTAGAATACTGGAACTTTCATAATTTTGTTCAGATTTTATCTTTTTTACAATATTTTTTGTAATCCAAAACTTTCTGAGTTCTGTTTTCTAAAGATTCTTTATTGATTATTCAAGGTCAACCAACACAACCTCATTCACAAGAAAGCATATCCAAAAATTTTATATTCAAATCTCTTTTAAATTTTTGTATTCATTCATCAATATTTTTTGGTCAATCCAAAATTAAAATTTGATCTATTTTCAATATTCACTTTAGATCCATTGTTTTGGCAACTGCTCAAGGTAAAGGATAAATTTTGGTATAATCATTATAAAATTTATCAAAATCTGGATCTCATGCAGTAGTCATAGGATAATCGAATTTTTCTTTGTAAGGCAATTTATTTTCTTCATAGTAATTAAATATGTCCTGAAGTTCTTTAAAAGTAATGGCGTAATCTATGCCAAATTCTTTAGCTTCTAATTTTTTTGCTAAACAAGGTCAAACAAAAACTGTTTTGTAATCTGATCAATATTCTTTTTTTACAAATCTGCTCATTATCGTCATTGGAGAAGAAACATTGATAATATTATCTTTTAGTTCTGGATACTTGAATTGAATAATTTTCACAATCGTTGGGCAATTTGCACA